>CAIQPV010000434.1 GCA_903873725.1 uncultured Nitrosomonadales bacterium | reverse complement strand
CACCGAAACACCGAAGCACCTCTTTATCTTCCCAAGCCCCATTTCCCCGGTCCGACCGCCGGCTTTTTCAACGGCCATCACCACAAAAGCGAATTCCCAATAGCAATAACAACAATGAAGACCATACAGAACCGCATATTCTCAGGAACCCGGTTTGCGTGCGTATTGTTCGCGCTGTGTTGCGCGTTGATCACGGCGTCCCAAGCTCAGACAGGCTGGACATATCATGAATACGCGACGATTAGCAGCGCCAACGGCACAATGTTTACCTTGGAGTACGGAGTGCGATCGAAAGGGTATGACGGATTAGTGAAATGGAAATTGACCAACCATACGCAAAAACCGGTCTATGACGTCTACATTGCCGACAGAACCTATGTTCTTGCCGACAAACGAGTGGAGAATCGGCTGGGCGAGACGATGACCACCAAGCTGGTCATGCGGGGGAGTCGGCAACCACACAGGCAGATCAAGTCAATCCCAATGAAACGAACACCTCAGGCAAAGTTACGAATTCCCTTCTTCGGATTGCCATGAAGACGCCCATGGTAAAGTTCGGGATCATTAAGAAAAACGGCCCGACCTTTGGTTGGGACATGGCTGGGACGCTCAAGCAAAAATAGGGTTCTTGCGCACCCCGCCTGATCTGCCCTGTCCCAAATCCTTCCAATACCCGAGATCGCCAATCCCGTAAAACAATATGAGAACCACCGCACTATCCTTATTCAAGTCGCTGCTCGGCATGGCCGCCATCCTGACAGTTACAGGTTGCGACGTGTTTGAGTCGTCCGGTCCACCCCCGTCCCGCGACTATTACCGGCCCTCCACTTTCAACCCCAATCCGCAAACCGTCCCCGGTTACATCGCGTTGCCACCCTCCCAGCTCAATAGTTACAGCCGGGGGTTCAACTGATCCCGTCCGCGTTCCCTGCCGAGGGGCATGTCCATTCCGGACGATGGAATGGATGCCCGCTTCCTGAGACGCATACCAAACACCTTTTCCCCAAAAGGGGCGAACCAACAAGAACAACACAACAACAATGAAAACCATAGGAAACCATATCAAGTCGCGGAGCAAATTCCTGATTGCGCTCCTGGCATTCGCAATCCTGCCACTCTCCTCATACGGCGCGGAGAAAAAATGTAGTAGTTGCAACGGTTCTGGTAGCTGTACTGTTTGTATGGGAACCGGAAAAATGCAATGTGTCGGTTGCTATGGAACTGGCAAACGCAGTAGTGGCGACAAATGCACTAGCTGCAAGGGGACAGGGAAGGTCTCATGCCCTACCTGCAAGGGCAGCGGGAAATGCAAGACATGCATCGGCACCGGAAAGACCGGTTCCTGATACGCTGTTTCGGTTGTCAGATGCGGACACCAGCCAGGACTTTGATTTGTTGGCTGATTTCCACCATGCGGTCGCCCACTTGTACCGGGCGGTCGCATGGAGCTTGAGTCCATATTCTGGCCGCCCGTGGTGAGTCAGCGGTGGTTTGTTCAGGCATTGTCCATCGCCGCCGGGTTTCGCTATTCTTTCCTTTACCCGCATTTGTCGTTGACCATGAACCCGTCCTCCATGTGCTCCAATCAAACCGTTTTGTCGGTCTCAGATCATGAGAACCGGATGCCCTGTTCCGCGCCTGTGCCGGCCTCGGC
The DNA here is from genome assembly GCA_903873725.1 of uncultured Nitrosomonadales bacterium. Lineage (GTDB taxonomy): Bacteria > Pseudomonadota > Gammaproteobacteria > Burkholderiales > Gallionellaceae > CAIQPV01. Next base: position 397 of record CAIQPV010000434.1, on the reverse strand, counting down.
ATGGCGACGGCTATATGCGGGCACCGGCCTGGCGTGTTTGCTGGCCATCCAGTCCGGGCAGGGAGCACGCGGCGCGGAGATGGACCAACAAACGGCCATGCACCAGATGAATCAGGTGTACCGTAAAATCGGCGACTATGTGGCAACTACCGGGTCGGTCTATTCCCACAGCATGCCCACATGCGAGCTGCCCCGGCTGAGATGGGCTTATTCCTGCTGCAATGAAGAACATCGTCAGCAAGAGGAGGTGACCGGGTCCGTCGATCTGCGCAAGATCGACAATGCGTACGTGGACAGTGGGGATGGATACGCGCATGTCAGAATCACTTGTCCGGGCGGAGACGCCTGTGACATCCGGCTGTTCAAGGATTCCACCGGCACCAACGACGGCAAGTAT
>CAIQPV010000433.1 GCA_903873725.1 uncultured Nitrosomonadales bacterium | reverse complement strand
TGATCTGTCCAAGACAGCGACTGTGTATGCTGCTTACTCCAAGATGTCTCAGGATAATGGCACCCATGCATACAGCGTGTTTAACGATGGCGTAGCTGGCAGCGCTGCTGCTGGATGGACAGCTGGCGGTGGCAGCTCTTCTATGATTGCCCTTGGTCTGCGCAAGAAGTTCTAATCTGGTTTTTCCGGTGTAGTAATCCGGTTCTTCCGGTGTAATACCAAACGGCCACCTTCGGGTGGCCGTTTTTTTCTACTGCCAACAGCGATGAAAATTGCTAAATCCACGGGAATCCTTTAATCTGAGCTTTCGCCTGAAAGGAAGTATGATGGAAAACGTAGAAAGCTTAGTCTTGGAACGACTGAGAGTGCTCAGAAACGAGATCCTCGCATTCAGATCGGAGAATCAAAGCGAGTTCAGTAAAATCAAACACCGGCTAACTCACGTTAAGTCCAGTATCGCAGGTATGCGCGGCGAAAACGTGGGTACGCAAGAGGATGTATATCGCCAGCAAGGCGTAATTGACTCGATAAAAGCACGATTGCAACGGATTGAAAGGCGACTTGAAATCACGGGATAAAACCCGCGCAAGTCATAGAAGGGTGGGCAGGGATTTTTCTGCCCACGCGGTCATGGTTCAGCGTGGGTACAAAAGCGAGCCCACCCAATCTCACTCTATCCTGCGTCCTAATTGATAACCCGGGACTATTTTGGCAACCTATGCCGTAGGCGACATTCAGGGGTGCGGCACCGAGTTTCGGCAGTTGCTGGAACAGATACAGTTCGACTCCGGGAAAGATAAACTTTGGCTGGTGGGTGACCTGGTGAACCGGGGGCCGGATTCGCTTGGGGTGTTGCGGCTGGTGAAATCATTCGGCGAGGCCGCCATTACCGTGCTGGGCAATCACGATCTGCATCTGCTTGCGGTGGCGGCAGGCGTGGCCGGGATGCACCGCAGCGATACGCTGAATGACATTCTCCAGGCGCCGGATCGCGATGAGCTGCTGGACTGGTTGCGTGCGCAACGCCTGTTGCACGCGGAAGGCGGTTGGGTGCTGGTGCATGCAGGGTTGTTGCCGCAATGGGACGTGGCGCAGGCACAGGAGCTTGCGCATGAAGTCGAAGCCGCCCTGCACGGCAAGCATTACCATGAATTTCTCACGCGCATGTACGGCAATCAGCCCGACCACTGGGATGATGATCTTACCGGCTACAAACGGCTGCGTGTGATTACCAATGCGTTCACACGCATGCGCACCTGTACCGTGCAGGGCGAAATGGAATTCAAATTCAAGGGCGAAGTGCCGGACATTCCGCCAGGCTATTTTCCGTGGTTCGAGGTGCCGGGGCGGGCAAGCGCCGTTGCCACCGTGGTGTGCGGGCATTGGTCGGCATTGGGGCTGAAGCTCACTCCGAACGTCATCGCGCTGGATACCGGCTGCCTGTGGGGCGGGCCTCTGTCGGCGATTCGGCTGGAAGACCGCAAACTGTTCCAGGTTCCTTGTTCGGCGGCTCCTGTTGTGCGGGACTGGTGACGGGAAACTGGAGGGAACTTCAACTAGAAAACGTAGTTGAAGAACCTTCTGGTATTTCAATGGATTATGCCGTTTTTGTAGGTGCGAATTTATTCGCACATAACTTGTTGAGCGTGCGAATAAATTCGCACCTACAAACCCACCAACTGAGGTTATTAGGATGAAATTGACCATCTGCCGCAATATGTATAGACTTCCGTTTATACATTGTGCGCAAGGAGTAAATCATGGCCGAGGCTGTTCTGGATATCAAACAGTGGGGCAATAATCTCGGGGTTCGATTGCCTGCGGCAGTGGCGCGAGAGGCGCATCTGCATGCCGATCAGCGCGTGCGCGTGACGGTTGATGGCAATCGGGTTATCATTACCCCGCTGGATAATTTGCAGATGACTCTGGAACAGCGGCTGGCTGTCTACGATTCCAGGCGTCACGGCGGCGAGGAAATGTCTACCATGCAACAACTGGGAGCTGAGCGTTGGTAGCTGCCAGAAATCCGGCAGATGGCAAAGCCGGGTCTTGGTCGCCGGATCGTCAGGACATCATATGGATAGACTGCAATCCCCAGGCGGGGCGTGAAGTGCGCGACGTACACCCTTTTTTGGTGCTTTCGCCGCGCCCCTTTAATGAAAAGACTTCACTGGTTATCGGTTTACCCATGACAACGGCGGATTACAACTCGGACAATCCGTTTGCAGTTGCAGTAGGTAAAGCGGCGGGCCGCAAAACAGGACAAACCAGTTATGTTCTCTGTCATCAACCAAAATCTTTCGATTGGCGTTTGCGCAAGGCAAGGGCACATCCCCTCGGGGTCATGTCCGACGTTTTCTTTGTACAGGTTTGTGAACGGCTTAACCAGATCATTCAGGTTGGTTGAGTTTTTAGATGTGACCAATGGATTTTTTAAACAGGGAGTGACAACATGAAAAAGAGCCTTATTATCACACTGCTTTTAGGCGTATTCGCTGCCCCATCGTTTGCCGCCGATACCATCAAGATCGCCATTACCGGCCCGTTCAGCGGCGGTTCGGCACCCATGGGGACATCCATGAGGGACGGCGCCAAGCTGGCGATTGCGGAAATCAATGCGGCGGGCGGAATTGCTGTTGCCGGCAAGAAAAAGAAAATCGAGATCATCGAACGCGACGACGAGGGCAAGAATGAACGCGGTGCCCTGATCGGGCAGGAACTGGCTTCGATGGATGATTTGTCGGGCGTGATCGGTTCGGTGAATACCGGTGTGGTGATGGCCGGCGACAAGCATTTGCAGGAAAAAGGCATTACCAAGATCATCACGCCTGCGGCAGGCTCCGCCTCGATGACCCAATGGAGCAAGGCCGGGGTCAAGGATCTGTCGATCTTCCGTTTTGCCGCGCATGACGGCATTCAGTCCGCAATGGTGGTGGAAGAAGCCATCAACCAGAAATTCACCAAGGTCGCGATCATCAATGATTCCACCAATTACGGCGTGTCCGGGCATGACGATCTGGTCAATCAGATCAAGCTGCAAGGCAACAAACTGGAAGTGGTCGCTCAAGAAAAATTCAATATAGGTGACAAGGATATGACTTCCCAACTGCTGAGCGCAAAGTCCAAAGGCGCCCAAGCAATTTTGATCTGGGGCATTGG
>CAIQPV010000432.1 GCA_903873725.1 uncultured Nitrosomonadales bacterium | reverse complement strand
GTTGTTGGTGTACTCAGTTTTTCCCATAAGGATTTTTTCGCTTCCTGCATCAATTCCTGCACAAACCCTATAGCCGATTCCATGTTCTGTCTGGCTTCGGGCGAAGGTTGTTCGCCCAGCTCAAAGCGTTCGCCGCGTATGCAAAGGACAAACGCCGGAGGGGGGATTTGCCGGTAAATTTGCTGGTAAGTGGACAGGACAGCTTCGGGTGTGATGGCGTGGCTGAATAGCGTGCGGGTGTCGTTAATCCGGGCGCGGTAAAAAATGTAGGGGGCCAAGGTATCAAGTCCTGCATCAATGAACAAAACCAGCTCGCGCCCGGCCATGTCTGCCGCATGTTCGATTTGCAACTGAAAATCTTCGAGAAGCTCAAACCGGTCGGTTAGATCTTTTGATTCCAGCCATGCGGCAATCCTGCGTAACAGCAGCGGGGCGATTGCATCGTCGCCGCGCGATTCATTGCCGATGGCGAAGATGAGGATGGGGGCGGGCATTAAACAGGATTTGTAGGTGCAAATTCATTCGCACATAACTTTATTGTGCGTGCGAATGAATTCGCACCTACGCAGCATTTATCCGTGAACATCCGTGTCAATCAGTGGCTAAATTGTCGTTCTGATAACTGAATGCACCATCCATCGAACGGGAAAGTGTAGAGATCATGGTACCTTCAGCATCCACCAGTTCAACCTCCAGCGGCATTTTGCCGAGTGCATGGGTGGCACAGGAAAGGCAAGGATCAAAGGCGCGGATCGCCACTTCAATGTGATTGAGCAAGCCTTCGGTGAGTTTGCGCCCGTCGAGGTATTGGCGCGCCACCTGCCGGATTCCTTCGTTCATCGCCTGGTTGTTGTGGGTGGTGGAGACGATCAGGTTGCAACGGATGATCTGGTCGTGTTCGTCCACCTTGTAGTGGTGGATCAGCGTGCCGCGCGGCGCTTCGATCACGCCCACGCCGCGTTCCTGCCGTTGTCCTTTGGTGACCAGATCGGTGCCTTGCAGATCGGGATCGTGCAGCAATTCGCGTATCTGCTCGGCGGAGTGCAGCATCTCTATCATGCGCGCCCAGTGAAAACCCAGCGTTGCGCCTGCGGCCGAGCCGCCGTTGAAGGCGAGGAATTCTTTGCGCGCCTGTTCGGCCAAAGGCGTCGGAATGAAATCGCATTGTGTCACGCGCGTCAGCGGCCCGACGCGATACCAGCCTTGCTCCGGCCCGATGCTGCGCAGGAAAGGAAACTTCATATACGACCACGGTTTGACATCTTCGAAAATCACATCCCAATAATGGCTGTAGTCATAGTGGTCGAACAGCGTGTTGCCGTCCATGTCGCGCGCGCGCAATCCGCCGTGGTACAGATCCATCGCACCATCGTCGCGCACCAGATTGAGCGTGTGCGCTTTGAAACGCCCGAAGCTGTTATAGAGGTCGAGATTCTTCTCGAACAATTTTTGCGCAATGCCGACTGATTCGCGGCTCCAGGCGACGATCTGCTCAATGTCTTTGAGCAGGTAATCGCGCTCCTCGATGCTGACGTTCTTGTTCACTCCTCCGGGTATCGAACCGGTACCGTGAATGCGCTTGCCCGCTGTGACGCGGATCACTTCCTGACCGTATTTGCGCAGCAGCACGCCTTGTTTGGCGATCTCGGGATAGGCGGCTGCGATGCCGACAATGTTGCGTTTCGCGACATCGGAATCAAAACCGAACAGCAGATCCGGCGAGCACAGGTGGAAAAAATGGAGTGCATGTGATTGCAGCATTTGTCCGTAATGCATCAGCCTGCGCACCTTCTCCGCAGTGGGGGTGAGGGTGGCGCCAACGATCATGTCCATGGCCTTGGAGGCCGCAAGGTGGTGGCTGACCGGACAAATTCCGCACAGCCGCTGCACCATTACCGGCGCTTCCCAGTAGGGGCGTCCCTGAATGAATTTTTCGAAGCCGCGAAATTCGACGATGTGCAGTCGCACCTGATGGATGTGGTCGTTTTCGTCCAGCAGCAGCGTTACCTTGCCGTGCCCTTCGACCCGCGATACCGGGTCTATCGCGACGCGGCGCAGGGTTTCGGGATGTTCTGCGGTTTCCAGAGTGTCGATGATATTAGTCATATTCAATTAATCCATGTCCCAGTTCAGGCGTCTTGCCCGCGATAAGGTCGGTGAGAAATTTCCAGATGGCATCGCCCGAGGGCGGACAGCCGGGGATGAAGTAGTCTATCTTGACCACTTCGTGCAGCGGATGTACCTTGTCCAGCGGCAAAGGCAACTCCGGGTCGTTCGGAATGTGGCCGTGTGCCAGTCCCGCTTCCGTCAAATACACTTCAGTCAGGCAGTCACCGAGGTCGAGGTGGTTGCGCTGTGCGGGCAGGCCGCCGGTGATGGCGCAGGAGCCGATGGCTATCAGGATTTTGCAATTTTTTCTGAACTCACGCAGCACATGCACGTTTTCCCCGTTGCAGATACCGCCCTCAATCAGGCCGATATCGCAGGGCCCGCAATGCTTGATATCGGTAAGCGGAGAACGGTCAAACTCAACCAGTTCAAGCAACGGGATCAGGCGTTCGTCAATGTCGAGAAATGACATGTGGCAGCCGAAGCAGCCGGCGAGCGAGGTTGTCGCGACGCGCAGTTTTTTCTTCTCACTCATGCTTGGCTCCCGATGGTGCGCGTGGAGCATCGTCCAGCGCCTGCGCGCTGATCGGGCGCTTGTCATAGCGCCGTTCGCCGATGGGCTGTTTGAAGCCTACCCGTTTTTTCAGGATCACGCCCACCGGACAGACTTCCATCGCCTTGTCGGTGAGCGCGATGTTGGTGTCGTTGAGCAAACCCGATCTGGCATTGACGATGAGATGTTTGGTAATGCCGCGCCCGGCCAGCGCGAAAACGTTTTTGCCGTCCACCTCGCTTGATGCCCGTACACAAAGCTCGCACAGGATGCAACGGTTGAAGTCGAGCAAAATATCAGGATGAGAGGCATCCAGCGGACGATCCGGGTACATGTGGCGGAAGCCTGCGGTATGCACCTCAAGATCGTAGCCCAGCGCCTGCAACATGCAGTTGCCACTCTTTTCGCACGACGGACAAAAGTGGTTCCCTTCGGCGAACAGCATCTGCACCAGCGTGCGGCGTAACGCATTGAGTTCTTCGATGTCGCTTTCGATTTCCAGTCCGGCCTCGGCAGGCATGGTGCAGGAAGCGGCGGTGCGTCCGCCGACTTTTACCGTACACAGCTTGCAACTGCCGTGCGGCTTGAATTCCGGGTGGTAACACAGGTGAGGGATGTAATGTCCGGCGGCCAATGCCGCCTGCATCACGGTTTGTCCGGATTCGAAGGGGACATCTGTACCGTCGAGTTGGAAGGTTGAAGTATTGTTCATGATCTTGTAATTTTAAGCTGGCAGGTTGGTAGGTGCGAATTTACCTCGCAGAGGTTCTTGTACCCGAAGGGTGATCGCACGCACATCGAGCTATGTGCGAATGAATTCGCACCTACGGTCGGTTGGCTCATGTTTCCTCCGCTTTGATGTGCGCCCCGGCGTCATCGCGTCCGGTCATCTGGCGCGCCCTTGCCAGTGCGCCGTCCAGATCGAAAGCCGGTACAAAATCCAGCGACTTCAGGCGGCTCTCGTAAGCGGGGCGGAAGCGTTTCAGCGTGTGCAGCACCGGGTTGCACGCGGTACGTCCGAGGCCGCAGTGGGAGCTGGTCTGCAACACCCGGTCAAGATTTTCCATTTCGCTCAGGTCATACTTGGTGCCGTGACCCTCGGCAATCTTGTCCATGGTTTGCTTGAGCATCGAAGTACCGACGCGGCATGGGGTGCAAAAACCGCAGCTATCATGCGCAAAGAAATGCACGAAATTACGTGCCACCTCGAACATATCCCGGCTATCGTCAAACACCATGAGTGCACCGGCAGTGGGAATATCCTCGAATCCGAGGCGGCGATTAAATTCACTTTCCGCGATGCATAGGCCCGAGGGCCCGCTGACCTGTACCGCACGCGTGTTCACCGCGCCGCAGTCTTGCAGCACCTCGCGCACCGTCACGCCGAACGGGTATTCGTAAATGCCGGGACGCGGGCAGTCGCCGGACACAGAAATCAATTTGCTGCCGGTGGATTTTGGCGTGCCGATGGCGCGGTAATTTTCCGCTCCCATATGGATAGCCAGCGCAGCCTGACAAAAGGTTTCCACGTTATTCAGGGCGGTCGGCTGTTGCAGGTAGCCGTGGGTTACCGGGAACGGCGGACGGTTGCGCGGCACGCCGCGTTTGCCTTCCATGGATTCGATCAGAGCCGTTTCCTCGCCGCATATATAGGCACCCGCGCCGAGATGAATGACGATATCGAAATCGAACCCGGCATGACCAAGAATGTTCTTGCCCAGCAATTTCGCATCGCGGCGGCGTTGCAGTGCAGCCTGCAAAGGTTTCAGCAGATATTGGTATTCGCCGCGCAGGTAGATATAGCCATGTTGTGCACCGACGGCCAACGCGCACAGCGTCATGCCCTCGAACACCAGATCGGCATGCGAAGTGAGCAGCACGCGATCCTTGAAGGTGCCCGGTTCGCCTTCGTCGGCATTACAGATGACATGTTTGGCTGCACCCGGCGCATTGCGGCAGGCTTCCCATTTCAACCCGGTGGAATAACCCGCACCACCGCGGCCGCGCAAGCCGGATGTCTTGAGCGCTTCGGCTATGTTTTGCGCGCCCAGCACGAGTGCGGCACATAAAGCGTCGCCGGGTGCCAGTGTGTTGCCCAGCAGCAGCCCTTTGCGGCGGATGTTGTCTTCCACGCGGAAGAAATCTGCTGGCCAGTTCTCAAGGGGAGTGCGGTTGCGTATCAGTTGACCGATCTCCTGCACGCGCTGGTGCGTGAGACGGGTGATGGTGCGACCGTTCACCAGCATGGCAGGGCCCTGGTCACACATCCCGGTACATGCAGTCGTTCCTATGCTCACCAGTTTATCTTCCGACATCTTGCCCGGCTCAATCCAGAGTTGCTGGCACATCTTCTGCATCAACTCGACGCTGCCCAGCATGCGGTCGGTAATGTTGTCGGAAAACAGCACCCGGTATTCACCATGCGGTTTCAGGTGAAGAAAAGAGTAAAACGACGCCACACCCTCAATCTTCGCCCGGGGAACCTGCAATTTGGCGATCAGGTAATCTATCGCATCAGGATGAATGTAGCTATGATGTTCCTGTGCCTCACGCAAGATTTGCAACAGATTGGTCGCGGCGTGCCCATATCGGTCTAGTATCGAATCCAGATAAGCGGCATGAAAGTCAACATCCGAAATCATAAATACTCCCTGGTAGTAGTACCCTGTAACACCTGTTTTTTCGCAGGTTGGGTTAGCAGTTTCGTCGAATTCTGAAGGTCGCCGGCTTGATCATGTTGGGTTACGGCATAAAGCCGCCTAACCCAACCTACAAAACTGGTTTTCATTAAAAAAGTGGGCAATTTGCACTCGACAAGCCGTGTGGAAAGTTGCTCCGTCTTGAACGACTCAGCACGTTTTGCATTATTCTAACTCAAAATAATCCTTACAGACATATAAGGTTAAAACTGGATATACAAGCTATTGATTTATTAATGAAGAATCTATTTTTAGCTCGTCTCCGGAAAATCATTCAGTTTCAATTTCAACCACAAAATACCGCGAAAATCCATTGCAACATAGCGTCATGATGCGAAAAACAACTCTCCGTCAATATTAATTTTTGGTTAAAATACTTGACGTGAAATGAGTTTTAAGGATAATTAGCACTGACTAAATTTTAGTTCATGGATTTCTTTGAGAGAATTGCCATGAAAATTTCAAACTTTTTAGGGGTTTTAGAGTGAAAAAATTAAGTGCGTTGACTTTGGTATTATTGATGACCGTAAGTTCTCATGTGTTCGCACAAGGTGTGCCTCCAGGCGGCTTTGCCGCTGGCGATGCGGGTGGCCCAGCGGGTGGCGGTGGCGTAGGTGGCAATGTCGCTGGCGATGCCGCTCGCGCTTTCGCTCGCGCACGTAGCAGCGATGCCGATGCCGCTGGCACAACGGGTGGCCCAACGGGTGGCCCAACGGGTGGCCCAACGGGTACAGCGGGTGGCGGCGGTGGCGCGGGTGGTGGTGGTGGTGCAGGCGGCGTGGGTGGTGGTGGTGCAGTCGGCGTGGGTGGTGGTGGTGCAGTCGGCGTGGGTGCTGGCGTTGGCGGTGGACTGGGTGGTACTTTAGG
>CAIQPV010000431.1 GCA_903873725.1 uncultured Nitrosomonadales bacterium | reverse complement strand
TTATCTGTGGAATTTTGCCTGTCGGCATCTTCCGACAGCGTTGGCAGGACAATTGATTGTCTCCGAGGTCGTTTTCTCATTGTTCTATAATTACATCTACGATTGGCGTTTACCCCTGATGCACGAGTTTGTCGCCGCTGTTATTCTGATCACAGGGGTTACCGTCGGCATTCAAGCCTTTCGCGTCAAGGAAACGTGAACCCGTAAATATGAACTGTTGGATTATGCGCCCTCCGGCGGCTGTCCTACATCATGCTGCCAATAACAAATGGCATGAATGGCAACGATTGAAAGACTCTATAGTTATGGGCAATAATTTCCGTAAGATATAATGATGTCTGCAAGCGGAGTATCTGGCGTGGCGTATTGTCGTCGCTTTTTGATGTTGGCGAAGTTGTTTTCGATGGGATTGAAATCAGGGCTATAGGGCGGCAGAAAGAGAATATGGTGAGTTACTACTGTCCGGCAATTAATCGAAGAGATTCAGTTGGGTAGAAGGTTCTGGATTTAGTTTCAGCAGAGCGGTGTTGTTAAGAAGCTGATCCAAGGGCGTCTTCTCGAAAAGCATGAAGCTCAAAATCTGTAAAATTGTGTAGAGCGAGGCTTTGAAGCCTATGGGTTTTTTGATGATCGCGACGAGGACGTAAACGCTGATGGCGATCCAGATTTGGGTTTTGACCGCGTTCTCGTTGGTGCCGAAAAATGCCTTGATCCGCAGGTGCTGCTTGATCCATTTAAAGAACAGCTCGACCTGCCAGCGGCATTTGTAAAGCTGCGCGATTATCAGAGCCGGAAGCTCGAAGTTGTTGGTAAAAAACTTCAGGCGCTTGTCGTTTTCCTTGTCGTAAAAACCGACGCAGCGCAGATATTGTGGATAATGGTCAGGTGATTTTACGCCGGTGAGACGAACGGTTTGATCAAAACGCATGCCGGTTTCTTTATCGACAGGTCGTGAGTAAATAGGCCGAAAGGCCGTGTTGCTTTTAGGGCGGATGACGAAGAACGCGCCCGCCTGCGTCAGGCGATACAGCCGCGCAAAATCAAGGAATCCACGATCCATGATCGTGAAGCTGCCCGGCTCTGGTGTTATCAGGTCAAGTGCGTTGACCCCGTGCATTTTGCCGTCAGAAACATGGATAAATGAAGGGATGTTGCCGCGCAGGTCAATCTGCGTGTGCCGCTTTACAGCGGCTTTGGTTGTGCGAAAATGAGCCCACGGAAAAACCTTCAGCGACAGATCAATCGTCGTTGTGTCGAGCGCATAGACCGTGTTTTCCAGATCGATGCCGAATGCGTCCCCCGCGTAAAGACGCCGCGCCTCGGGGATTAGCGCATTGGCAAAATCCTGATAAATCCGCCAGTCACGTTTCTCGTTGGCATCGGCCAGATTGCTGCGCGCGACATGGCCGCGAATGCCAAGGTGATAGAGTTTGGACTCTTGCGCGCGCAGACCAACTTCAATGTCGCGCAGGCTCTCGCGGAAGGTCAGTTGCGCAAAGGCCATGCACAAAAACTGATCCAGATGCGAAAAGGTTTTGGTTGGATAGTTCGATGGATACCGCCCCACACATCGGCGAAAAGTGTGCAGCGGCAGAAAATCCATAAGCTGCGCGAAAACCAGTTTGCCGACGAACATTCGAAAACCCAAAGGCAGAAAAACCCCAGTTTCCCAAATCCAAGTTCAAGTCGCTAACACCATAAAAATCCGTTTTCTTATTGCTACACAATGCCTTCCCCTATGCCATCAGCAAAATTGCCCGTCAGTAGTGAGGTGCGGTAGTAGATCAACGTCATCAGCAGGCGATCGCAGACCGGTAAACTGTACTTCTCTCCCGCACCAATCCCGCGGTGCCGTTCACGCTTCATCAGCCGCCTGGTTTCCGCCTTAATCAGCAACGGCAGAACTTCCCCCAGCAATTTTATGAACTGTTCAACCGACAAACCTGTCAGCCGCTTAAACGTCACAGACCGTTTCGCCAATCGCCTCGCCTCCCCTTCCAACTCCATCTTCCACTCCCGTTCCAAGGTCGAGGAATCTTAGAATCACACTTTCCCTTAACAAATCGCTAACCGCGCAATGACTCTATTCGTATAACTATCAATAGCAAATTTCAATTGCTGATCGCGCAAGGACGCGAGCGCATTCTTGCATCTCGTCAATGCGGACATGCTGCTCAACATCATCGTCATAGCCGCGAGGCCCATAAAGGCAACAAGGAATGCCTGCCCGCTCAAGATGTGCCGTGTCGTTACCACAATAAGAATATGGTAACACAACACCACAAGAGGAAATGTCACGTCCAGTTACAATTTTATGTTGATGCTTCACAATCTCGACAACCTCCGCGTCGGGTGCAACGTTCGTCGGGGGCATATCCGCGCCACCGACGCGAAAACGTGGCGGCGGCGGATGATGATATTCATAAGAAAAATCCTTGTCTTCCCCCCGCAGTTTTTCGAGAACGTTGATGAATATCGCGTCAATCTCCCGTGGCGTTATATGCCCTGCATAACGTACATCAACAATTATGGTGCAATAGTCCGATAGGTTTGATGGGTCAGCGAGATCATAATCCCTGCTCCGACCACCAATAATGGAAGCAACAAGGATTTTCGGCAAATTTGGTAATTTTTGATCCTCGTCTCCAAATTTGCACGACTTTAAAGCATCAATGACTTTTAGCATTTTTTGGATAGCATCTATGCCCGTTTCGCTTCGGCTCGTATGAACTGACCGTCCAATCGTGCTAATGGCGCATTTGTGAACACCGACGCATTTTGTGATTATAATGTTTGTTGAATAAGGCTCAGGCACAATCGCCATATCGGTTTTGATGCCAGAGTTTAAAAGATGAATCGTACCCTTTCCTCCCTGGAGTTCACCTGCGACACAAGCGACAATAAGATCGCCGGACAAAGGCACAGAGGAACGTTTAA
>CAIQPV010000430.1 GCA_903873725.1 uncultured Nitrosomonadales bacterium | reverse complement strand
TCTGCTGCTGAGCTTAGCTCTGGATTACAGGTGAGCACTAACCATCGATCTTGATTAGTAGTGCTTTCAATTTTCTTTTCTACGTAGGTAAGAAATATCCAACGCAAAATTAGGTGAATGATGGTGCCACCCACCAGACTGAAAAGAATTACAAAGCGGGAAATTTGAATTTTGAATATATAACTCGCTGATGTAAATGCTAGGAAAGTCATGAAACTAGATTTCAGGAGTCGGCGGTATCCGTCTATGTGATTATCAAAAATTGTTATATCCCATGCCCCAAAGAGAGAGAGCGAAAAGAGCCAGATTATTGGGAATGCGATCAGCAATAGAAACACTTTTGTATTTTGAGAAAGAGTAACCTCTAGTCCTAATTGTCGTACTTGAACTGCCAGAGCGGTCATACCGATTAGAAGGAGGGATTCAAAGGCGATGAGAATGTTCATGACCGTTTTTTTTGAGTTTGAATCTCGCGAGTTAGCTAAATCTTCAAACCGCCTAATCGGACTCCAACTTCGTAGTCCTAGGGTTACCCTCCCGGCATAAGGTTGAGGTATTGGGTTAGCCCGAGTCACAAGGTTAGCTTATAGGGTTAACCCCGTCTTCTGCACATCTTTCAAAGGTAGTATTCACGTGTGAGACCTTCGACAGATTTGAGTGCGGATGCACGTGCAAGAATCGTGGTACTTATGGCTTGCCACAACCGGGCCAGCATAACGCAAGAGTTTTTTGCCTCCTTCATCGAATCAAATAGGACACCCTTCACCTTTGAATTTATTGTTTGTGATGATGGTTCCACTGATGGCACTTCTACAGTGCTGGAGAGCCAGCCATTTCCGATAAAAGTTGTCCAAGGAACCGGAAATCTATTTTGGGCTAAATCGATGGCTTTAGCGGAAGCCGCGATTGAATCGTGCCCGGATGGGGTTTTATGGGTCAATGATGATTTAAAATTAAATAGAGATGCCTTTGAAACCCTTTTGGATGGAATGGTAACCCACCAGAATTCTGTATTAATCGGGCAAGTCGTAGCCCAAGATTCAGAAGAGATCATCTACGGGGGCTATCGAAGGTTAGGCCGCCATCCGCTTAGAGTCCAACTTGTGTCAGATTCTGAAGCATATCTTAATGTTGATACCTTTAATGGAAACTTCGTATACATCCCAACCCACATCAGGCTTGCTGTTGGTCCAATCGATTCCTTTTATCAGCACGCCTACGCCGACATTGATTATGGTTACCGAGTCACTAAAGCTGGGTACTCAATTTTTACTCTGCCCAAAGTTATTGGAACTGGTTTCGGGAACAAAATTACTTGGCCGAAAGGGTTTCGAAAGAAAATAGCTCAGCAAACATCTGCGAAGTTTAATCCAACTGCAAGCCAGATACATTTTTTTCGGAATCACACTGGTAGGTTATGGCTCTTGTTTTTACCTTTTTACCTAATCCGTCCTTTTCTCAAAGTCCTCTTGGTAAATTCAAGAAAACTATCATTCCTCGTGAAGGATTGATACTTTCTTATCGGAAGAGATCCGATAGATCAAGAGTGCGGAGAGAGCCCCAACAGAGTTGAGGGCAAAATCTTGGAGGGAGCTGACCCGGCCTGGGATAACACTTTGCAATAGTTCTGAGGCTGCAGATAGGGCGATACATATCGCCAGTGACAAGAGCGCCTTTGATCTTCCTAATCTGAATACCAGAAAGATGAAAATTGGGATCAGAAGGAAAAAATTGACAACAGGTTCGAGTGGCCCACCGTAATAGAGAATCTCATGGAGAATTCTCCGTAGGAAAGAAGTATGGGTCAGAGAATTGCTGTCGGCGGGTAAGATTCGGGGTGTGAGCATTGCCAGCATGTAGACGATCATGTAAAAGATTGCGCCAATCTGCTCAATCTTTCCTCGCTTCATATTTTGAACTTTACACTAGTGCAGGACTTTTTGCTTTTGGTGATTACCCCGGAGGTTGATATGAAGATGCAGGTCATCCTAATCTGGTGTAGTCGCATTGTTATTGCACTCTTGATTTTTCTCCTTATGGGAGTGGCAGTCTTCAGTTTTCAGGTTAAGAGCCATGTTAATACCTTTGCAAGCAACCTTAAATCTGGAGAGTCTCCAGAGACAACTTTGCAGAGTGCTCTTGTATTGAGCAACGATGCAAACCGAGCCCTATCAATTGCTAACTTGCCTGTGGTGAAGCAACTCTTAAGCCTTGCAGATCTCAATTTTCAACCGATCAAAGATGAGATAAGCACTCTGATTAAAATGGGGCCGGCGCTGGCGGGAGCTGATCGGCCAAAGCGATATCTCATCGCCTTTCAAAATAGCGCCGAAGCGCGCGGAACGGGTGGAATCATCGGCGCATTTGCTGTCGTCGAAGTCAACAAGGGAAAGATTTCAGTTATAAAGACTGGATCAAATGAAATTCTCAGATGGATAGATGAGATTCCTATCGCTATGCCAGATGAATTTAAAGCCTTGTATGGTAGCGATCCGGCGATCTGGCAGAACTCAAACCTCTCCCCTCATTTTCCTTACGGTGCGAAAATCTGGCTTGCTTTATGGAAGAAGCAATTTGGGCAGAGCCTTGATGGGGTTATTGCGGTTGATCCAACTGCACTCTCATATATCTTGAAGGCAACTGGCCCAATCACCTTGCCATCGGGCAAGGTGCTAACGTCAGAGAATTTAGTTTCGGAGGCTCTTTCACGCGCTTACAAGGAATATGAAGGCGATAATGAAGCGCGTAAGCAATATCTGGTCGAGATCATCAACGCTACTTTTAAAGAACTTCTTGAAGGTAGTTTTAATAAGTTGCAGATGGCTAGGGCGTTGCAACAAGGAGTAATAGAAAATCGTATTTTGGTTTATTCAACTGAACCTGACGTTGAATCTGAGCTGGCAACCACACGCTTAGCTGGCGCTATGGAGACCACTCCCAGTAATGAATTCCGGGTGGTGGTTCAAAATACTGATGCCAGTAAGTTGGATTATTACTTAGATCGCGCTCTTTCGATTCGATCATTGGGTTGTGGAGCATCAGCCCAAGTTGAGGTA
>CAIQPV010000429.1 GCA_903873725.1 uncultured Nitrosomonadales bacterium | reverse complement strand
TTTCCTTTAAGCATAGGCTGGTTAGAGCTTTTCCATATTAAAGTGGATTAAATCCTAACAATAACTATAACTCATGTAAAGTTTTTTCTTGAGGGAAATTTTTTTATAAAGTTTTTTCTGGCAATCCGGCAAGAGCCGATATAATTCGCCGCTGGTTGCCTGAACATCACTTATCATACTGCATGACATGACTCAACGCTGGTGGTTTTACCCGGTTCTAGCCTCGCTTGCTTGCGCTTTGCTGCCATTGCTGTTGCTGGCGTTTGCGGCAATGCTGGCCTACCCGACCCTGCCTTCGCTGGAGGTGCTGACCGACTATCAACCCAAAATTCCGTTGCGGGTATTCAGCGCGGAAGGTGTCCTGCTGGGCGAATTTGGCGAAGAACGGCGTGCGCTGGTAAAGATAGGCGAGGTGCCCGACCTGATGAGGAAGGCCATACTCGCAGCCGAAGACGACCGTTTCTATGAACACGGCGGGGTCGACTACATGGGCGTGTTGCGCGCCGCATATTCCAATTTTACTTCAGGCGGCGCCAAGCAGGGCGCCAGTACCATCACCATGCAGGTGGCGCGAAATTTCTTTTTGTCCAAGGAAAAAACCCTTACCCGCAAATTCAATGAGGTACTGCTCGCACTCAAGATCGAGCACAACCTGAGCAAGGACGAAATTCTCCAACTTTATATCAATCAGATTTATCTCGGCCAGAGAGCCTATGGTTTCGCCGCTGCCTCGCAAATTTATTTCGGCAAGAATCTCAACCAGCTCAACGTGCCCGAAATGGCCATGCTGGCCGGCCTGCCCAAGGCACCCTCCGCCTATAATCCGGTGATCAACCCGAAGCGTGCCAAGCTGCGCCAGATGTATGTCCTGCACCGCATGCATGAACTCCACTTTATTGACACACCACAGTTCGAGGCGGCACAGCAGTATCCCATGACCGCCAAGCACGGCAATCAGGAATTTCCGGTCAAGGCGGACTTTCTGGCGGAGATGGTCAGGCAGGAAGTTTATGACCGCTATCAGGAAGATGCCTACACACAAGGTATCAAGGTTTATACCACCATTCGCCAGCAAGACCAGGCGGCAGCCTACAAAGCATTGCGCAAGGGCGTACTGGAATATGACCAGCGCCACGGTTACCGCGGGCCGGAAGGCTATGCTGACTTGGGCGACGACACCAGTGATGAATCTCTGGAAGAGGCGCTGCAAGACGTCACTGACAGCGATGACCTGATTCCCGCAGTGGTGCAAAAAGCGAGCCCCACTGCGGTTCGCGCCTATTGCAAGGGTGGGCAAACTATCGAGATCAGCGGTGAAGGGCTGAGATTTGCGCAACGCGCCTTGGGCGATAAACTTGCACTAAACCAGCGCATACGCACCGGCTCGATAATTCGCGTGCAGCAAAACGAAAAAGGCGCTTGGCAAATTGCCCAGCTTCCGCAAGCGGAAGCCGCTTTCGTTTCCGGCAGCCCGCACGATGGGGCGATTTACGCTTTGGTTGGCGGATTTGACTTTAACCGCAATCAGTTCAACCATATCACGCAAGCCTGGCGGCAACCCGGATCCAGTTTCAAGCCGTTCATTTATTCCTCGGCGCTTGAGAAAGGATTCACTCCCGCCTCCGTCATCAATGATGCGCCGCTATCGTTCAGCGCGGCCGAAACCGGCGGCGAACCCTGGACGCCAAAAAACTATGAGGATGGTTTTGAAGGCCCGATGCGCATGAGGCAAGCGCTCATAAAATCCAAAAACCTGGTCTCCATCCGTATCCTGCAAGCCATTACGCCCCAATATGCGCAAAACTACATTACCAAGTTTGGCTTTGACGCCGCCAAGCATCCGCCCTACCTCACCATGGCACTGGGCGCCGGTTCGGTCACCCCGATGCAAATGCTGACCGGCTATTCCGTTTTCGCCAACGGCGGCTTTCTCGTCGCGCCTTATTTCATACAGCGCATTGAAGACGCCAAAGGTGTCATATTGAATAAAGCCGAGCCGGTGATTGCCGGAGAAAATGCCGAGCAAGTGATTGATGTGCGCAATGCATTTACCATGGTCAGCATGATGCAGGATGTAATACGGCACGGCACCGGCTTCCAGGCAATGAAACTCGGAAGATTCGATCTGGCGGGGAAAACCGGCACTACCAGCGATTCGGTCGATGCATGGTTTTGCGGTTTCCAGCCCACCGTAGTGGGCATCGCATGGATCGGCTTCGACACCCCGCGCAGCCTGGGCAGCAGGGAAACCGGTGCCCAGGCCGCCCTGCCGATCTGGATCGACTACATGGGCAATACGCTGAAAAATGTTCCGGAAGCAACCTACACCATGCCTGATAATATGTTGGCAGCACGTATCAACAATAACGGCTTGCTGGATCCGAACGGCGAATTGACCGAATATTTTTACCAGGAGAAATTACCTTCTAAACTTTCCGTGTCGCCACTCGAAAAATCGCAAAGCGAAGCTGTAAAAGACCAGTTATTCTGACTTGTTGGTATTGCCTCAAACCACTCGACGGGAGAGACCTGTTCCCTCCGGTGAAAGGGTTGAAAAAGGGCTTGAGACAACATTGGAAAGTTCAATAGTTAATGAGCAAAGATCAATCACCCCGTCGCAACCTGATGCGCGAACAGCTCGCCTATCATGCTGCCCGCCTGATAGCCGAGGATGGTATCACTGATTACGGCCTTGCCAAACGTAAAGCGGCCAAACAAATGGGCGCCACGGACACTCACCACTTGCCAAGCAATCAGGAAGTGGTTGACGCATTGCACAGCTACCGCGCGCTCTACCAGCACGACAGCCACCCCGATATTCTGTATCAATTACGCGAAGAAGCGCTCGCCGCCATGCGCATGCTGGAGCCGTTCCGGCCCTACCTTACCGGATCGGTGCTGAACGGCACAGCGGGCGGACGATCCGACATCAACCTGATGCTGTTCAGCGATGATGCAAAAGCCGTGCTGTTGTTCCTGCTCAAGCACAACCTCGAATTTGAAGATGGGGAATGGAGAGTGCGGGTAGGGGGACATGAAGAAACGGTGCCAAGCTACACTCTTACCAACGAGTCAGGCACCCAGATACATATTATCGTCCTGCCCGAAAATGCCCGCCACAGCGGAAGCCGCCACCCGGAAACCCATGCGGACATTGCAGCGGTAGAAGCGTTGTTGGGTGACTGATTAAACACTTGCGTATTCGTCCGCTACCGTACCCCGGGGTATTTAAAATGTGGCAACTTTGCAGAATCTGACAGCCCGCACTAATATGGCGCACAAACGCACAGAATGATGCTTTCGTATTGGAGTTGATGCACTAAAAGATGGCGCAGCAGGATAATCCAAATAAACTTGGGCGGGAGAATTTCAGTTCCGCACCTTCTTGTGGCTGTTTTATTGGTTCCGGCTTATCCGGGCCCGGCAATATCCTATGGTGCCTGTTTGTCACATTGTCCGCCTTTAACCTATACTTAGGTTCACTGGGATTCACCGGGATTACGATTCATGAAGTCACGCTATTTGTTTGTATTACTGTGCCTGGGTTGCACGGGTTGGGCGCGCGGCGAGATATACAAGTCCGTCGATGCGGAAGGGCATGTAACTTATTCCAGCACACCGAGCAGAGGAGCAAAAAAACTTTGGCTGGAACCATTGCCATCGCCGTCGCAACCTTCGAAGGATTCCTCGTCGCAATCTGTGCGCGCGCATAATAAAGCCAGCCCTTCGGATTTTCCCAGAGTTGATAGCGGCACACAAAAAAACCGTGACAGCACAAGACGTAAAATACTTTCGGACGAGTTGGCTGCGGAAGAGAAACTGCTCGCTGAAGCACGTACAAACCTGAAGCAGGGCGAGGCCGTCCGCAACGAAACCACCTCCGAAGGAAAGTTGCACGCACTGCATGAAGAGGTGACGTTACACGAGAAAAACATAGTCGCCCTGAAAACCGAATTATCCAATGTCAAGTAGACATCAGATAGCTGGCATATTTTCTGCTTTGCAACCTCTCATGGAGAACACCTTCTTACCCTCATTGGAACACCTTGCCACTGCTGTCATACTGCTGGATGAGCAGTCGCGTATCGCCTATTTTAATCCGGCTGCGGAGAACCTGTTTGCCTTGAGCAGCAAGAATCTGATCGGGCACCCGGTACAACATGCGTTTACCGACACCGGGCAACTGGTTGCCGCAATTCAACAGGCACTGACCAACAACGCCAGTTACATAAAACACGATCTGATGCTGGGTACTTATGCGCACGGCAAGCTGCATTTGCGCTGCGCCGCCACACCCCTGCAATCGGACAAGCATTATCTGCTGCTTGAATTTCATCCCATGGATCGCCCCCTTAAACTGGCACGAGAGGAGCAAATGCTCGACCAGACACAAGCCAACCGCCTGTTGCTGCGCAATCTGGCGCATGAAATCAAGAATCCGCTGGGTGGCATACGCGGCGCTGCCCAGTTGCTGGAACAGGAACTGGAAAAACCCAGCCTGCGCGAATATACCCAAGTTGTCATTCAGGAAGCTGACCGGTTGCGATTACTGATGGAAAAGCTGCTCGCTCCGCAAAATGTGCCTCATTTCAGTGCGCTCAATATCCATGAAGTGTTGGAACGGGTGCGTAGCCTGGTATTGGCTGAGAGGCCGAAAGAATTGGTTATCGAACGCGACTATGACATCAGCCTGCCACCCTTGATGGGTGACAAGGAGCAATTGATTCAGGTGATTCTTAACATCGTGCGCAATGCAGCGCAGGCGATGCAGGGCCAGGGTACCATCATATTACGCACACGTATCGCTCGCCAGGTCACCCTGATAAAAAAACGCCACCGGCTGGCTATTATGGTGCAAGTCGAGGACGATGGCCCCGGCGTGCCGGTGCATTTGCGTGACAAAATTTTTTATCCGCTGGTGTCCGGTCGTCCCGACGGGCATGGTTTAGGATTGACTCTGGCACAGGATTTCGTCAACCAGCATCAGGGCAGCATCGAATTTGACAGTGAACCGGGGAGTACCTGCTTTACCGTGATGCTTCCGTTGCAATGAAATCTGGATTTTTAGAGGTGCCCATATGAAACCAGTCTGGATCATAGACGATGACCGCTCCATCCGCTGGGTGCTCGAAAAGGCATTGGCACGGGAGGACATCGAATTCAAGAGTTTCGCTTCCGCCGACGAGGCCATTCAGGCACTCACGCAAGGCACACCGCAAATAGTCATCAGCGACATCCGCATGCCCGGCAGTTCCGGCCTTGAACTGCTGCAAGTGCTGCGCGAACGCCACCCGAATCTTCCGGTCATCATCATGACCGCCTATTCCGATCTGGAAAGTGCAGTTTCTTCTTTCCAGGGCGGCGCATTCGAATACTTGCCCAAACCTTTCGATATCAACCATGCGGTCGAACTGATTCGCCGCGCACTGGAACAAAGCCAGCGAAAAAACGCTTCCCCCGAAGTTGTTCTCACTGCACCGGATATATTGGGGCAAGCACCCTCCATGCAGGAGGTTTTCCGCGCCATCGGCAGGCTTGCGCAATCCCACGCCACTGTGTTGATCAACGGCGAGTCCGGCACCGGCAAGGAGCTGGTCGCGCATGCGCTGCACCGCCACAGCCCGCGCGCCGAAAAACCCTTCGTCGCCATCAATACCGCCGCCATCCCGAAAGATTTGCTGGAGTCCGAATTATTCGGTCATGAGCGTGGTGCCTTCACCGGCGCAACGGCTACACGCCGCGGCCGCTTTGAACAGGCTGAAGGCGGCACGCTGTTTCTCGACGAGATCGGCGACATGCCCGCCGAATTGCAGACGCGCTTGCTGCGCGTGCTGTCCGACGGTAACTTTTACCGTGTCGGCGGCCACCAGCCAACCAAGGCCAACGTGCGCATTATCGCAGCCACGCACCAGAATCTGGATGAGCGCGTAAAGCAGGGACTTTTCCGCGAAGATTTATTCCACCGCCTCAATGTCATCCGCCTGCGCCTGCCACCGTTGCGTGAACGGCGGGAGGATATCCCGTTGCTGGCAAAATATTTCCTGCAGAAAAGTGCGCGTGAACTGGGTGTGGAACAAAAGACCCTGAGCGAAGCCGCGCTGCAATATCTTGCCGTCCAGGACATTCCCGGCAATGTTCGGCAATTGGAAAACCTTTGCCACTGGCTTACCGTGATGACGCCTTCGCAGCAAATCGAAATTGCCGACCTGCCGCCGGAATGGCGGGAAACACCGGCTATCGCCATTCCCCAGGGCGACTGGCGCAACTCACTGGCGCAACAGGTCACCATGGCGCTACAGCGTGGTGACCAGGGCATCCTTGACAATCTGAGCCGGCAATTCGAAAGCACACTCATCACCAAGGCACTGCAACATACCGGGGGCCGGCGCATCGAAGCCGCCACTTTGCTGGGCATGGGGCGTAACACGTTGACTCGCAAGATTCAGGAACTTGGGCTGGACGAGGAAGAGTGAACCTAAAGTTCAACGCTGCTGCACCCATTCAATCAGGGCATCCTGCGCACGTTGTCCTGCAGCAGCGTTGGCGTGGTTAATAAAAAACACCACAATCCACTGTTTGCCGCTGCGGGATTGCACGTAACCGGCGATGGCCTTCACTCCCTCCAGCGAGCCGGTCTTGAGATGTGCATGATAGGCCGCAGCACTTTCATGAAGGCGCTTTTTCAGCGTGCCGTCCACGCCAATTATAGGTAGCGAAGCCTCAAACTCGGGTTGCAGCGGACTGTTCCGCGCGGTTTGCAACAATAGCGCCATGCTGTGCGGGCTGATACGTTCCGAACGTGATAATCCCGCTCCGTTTTCCAGCACCAGTTCGGGAAAGTCCAGTTGCTTTTCCGTCAGCCAATCATCCACGGCTTGCACACTGCGTTCGATATTTGCCGGCGCAGTCGAACTCATGCCCAGGCTGAGAAACAACTGGCGGGCCATGACATTGTTGCTGAATTTGTTGATGTCGCGTATCAGTTCGGCTAAAGGTGGTGAATAATGAGTGGCGAACAGCGTCGCGCTGTTCGGCGTTGCCCCATCGCGCAACTCACCACTGATTGTGCCGCCGAGTTCCTGCCAGAGTGCGCGGAACACGACACCCAGATATCTGGAGTGCGGCAACAGGCTGAAGTACTTTGCCCTTTCACCGCACGAGGTTGGAAACGTGCCTTGTACCAACAGCGTTGCGCCGTTTATTTGCGGCGAGATTGCATCGTCCCAGTTGGCACAGTCGCCTTGGGCAACGCCTGTCAAGCGATTGTCCGGCGTAATGCCGGCCAGTTCGGGTTCGGTAAAAATGCTAATCTTATCCCCGTGTGGAATGACGTGCAGGCGGACGGCATTGAAGTTGATCAGCAAAGCGTCCGGGCCAACGTTGTATGCGCGAACCGGATCATTGTCAAACGCTGCGGGATCGTGCGGGGCAAGCTGGAAAGCGCTGTGATCCAATATCACATTGCCGTGAATCTCACGCAGCCCCCGACTGCGCAACTCCCTCATCCACAGCCAGAATTGTTCGATGGTGAATTTCGGGT
The DNA here is from genome assembly GCA_903873725.1 of uncultured Nitrosomonadales bacterium. Classification (GTDB taxonomy): domain Bacteria; phylum Pseudomonadota; class Gammaproteobacteria; order Burkholderiales; family Gallionellaceae; genus CAIQPV01. The sequence continues at coordinate 3,523 of CAIQPV010000429.1, read as the reverse complement.
CGCCGTAACCTTTCAGGATCAGGTCGCCTTGCAACACGCCGTTCTCCAGCTTGCCATCGAGCCATGCTTCGGTCTTCCAGGTGTAGGCCGGACCGAGCAACTCCAGTCCTGCATAAGTGGTGAGCAGCTTCATGGTCGAGGCCGGATTCATCGGCCGGGAACCATTAATATTGATGAGCGGCTTGCGCGCCGTTGCCTCACGTACTTCAACGCCGATATCGCCATACGGGATATGCACCTGCCGTAGCGCGGCCAACACCGGTGGCGGCAGTGAGGCTGCGTGTGCACAAGAAATCAGGCTGAAAACGAGCAACAGGCTATAGTGTATTTTTACCAGCATTTTTTAGATTCGCCCAATAGTTAAGTAAGTCGACGAACTATTGCCGATCAAACCAACTGTACAAATTCCCTCCGCTTGATAGATGGTACCGATGGCCGCTTACGTCAAGCCGACGTGTAAAGTTGACACCGCGCAAATGAAGAAGCAACGAATTATCAGGTTCATTACTCCATTTTCTTCTGTATCAACTCAATTTTGTACCCATCCGGGTCTTCGACAAACGCAATCACGGTAGTGCCGTGCTTCATCGGCCCCGCTTCGCGTACCACTTTGCCGCCGCGTAATTTTATTTTTTCACAAGCAGCGCAGGCATCGTCCACTTCGATGGCGATGTGACCGAAGGCATTGCCAAGTTCGTATTTTTCTACGCCCCAATTGTGCGTCAACTCAATAACTGCGCTGCGTTCTTCGTCGTCGTAGCCGACAAAGGCCAAAGTGAATTGGCCCTCAGCATAATCCTTGCGCCGCAGCAGTTTCATGCCGAGAACTTCGGTATAGAAGCCGAGCGATTTTTCCAGGTCGCCGACGCGCAGCATGGTGTGCAGAATACGCATCACACCTCCACCAGTTCAAAGTCACTCTTGCGCGCACCGCATTCAGGACAAGTCCAGTTGATCGGCACGTCTTCCCAGCGCGTGCCGGGGAAAATGCCGTCTTCCGGCAAACCGCTGGCTTCGTGGTATAGCCAGCCGCAAATCAAACACATGTAAGACTTATATTCAGGGTTCGGGGTCATGGTCAGGGTTTTCAGTTAAAATACCGCTTTTAAGACTGTCCATTTTACACCGATGCCTGCCAATCTGCCTGACATACCCCCAATCGTCCTTACTTTTTCGGCCACCGACCCCAGCGGTGGCGCGGGTATGCAGGCCGACATCCTGACTATCGCCAGTATGGGCTGCCATCCGTTGTCGGTGGTAACGGCGGTGACGGTGCAGGACACCAGCGGCGTGGATGATGTGATGCCGATTGATGCCGAGTGGGTAGCCGATCAGGCGCGTGCAGTACTGGAAGACATGCCGGTGGCCGCATTCAAGATCGGCTTGCTGGGTAGCGTGGAAAACATTGCGGCGATTGCCGAAGTCATTTCGGATTATCCCGATGTTCCGCTGGTGCTTGATCCTATCCTCGCATCTGGTCGCGGCGACGAATTGGCCAATGAAGACATGCGGGATGCAATGCGCGAATTGTTGCTGCCGCAGACTACCATCCTGACGCCGAACAGTATCGAGGCTCGCCGCCTGATTCAGGATGAAGAAAATGATGAGGATAACCCCAATTTGGCCGAAAGTGCCAAGCGCATCATCTTGCTGGGTTGCGAATATGTGCTGGTGACCGGCACGCACGAAAATACACCTAAAGTGATCAACACCCTGTACGGCGCACGTGGTGTGGTGCGCAGTGATAACTGGCCGCGCCTTCCCGGCATCTATCACGGCTCCGGCTGCACGCTGGCATCTGCCATAGCGGCCTTGCTGGCGAACGGTTTGTCGGTTGAGGAGGCGGTGAAAGAAGCTCAGGAATATACTTGGCAGGCATTGCAATACGGTTTCCGTCCCGGCATGGGACAGCACATTCCGGATCGCCTGTTCTGGGCGCGGGATGAGGGAGATGATGATGAGCCGGAGCGGGATGAATCCAAAACCCGGCATTAGCGGCAAACTTGCCATCGAAGGGTTGTACGCCATTACCCCGGACTGTAACGACACGGCAGATTTACTGCGGAGAACGGGGCTGGTGCTGTCAGGCGGGGCGCGGTTGCTGCAATATCGCAACAAATCTGCTGATGCCGCTTTGCAGTTGGTTCAAGCGACCGCCCTGCGCCAACTGACGCGAGAATTTGGCGTAACATTCGTCGTCAACGACGATATGCAACTTGCGTCAAAGGTGGATGCCGATGGCGTGCATCTGGGAGAGACGGACGGCGAACTGAAAGCGGCCCGTACCCTGCTGGGCAAACACAGGATCATCGGCATCTCTTGCTATAATCGACTGCAGTTGGCGCGTGATGCAGTCGCGGCGGGGGCCGATTATGTTGCATTCGGCGCATTTTTTCCCTCTTCAGTCAAACCCGATTCCGTAATGGCCGATGTCGAATTGTTGCGCCTGGCGCGCGCCGAACTTGCTGTGCCGCTGGTGGCTATAGGCGGCATCACATTGCAGAATGCTGCAGTACTGTTGGATGCCGGTGCGGATGCGCTGTCGGTGATATCAGCTTTATACAACGCGGCGGACTGTCAGGCAGCCGCGCAGGAATTTTCAAAACTTTTTGCCAATAAAATTTAACTCGGGACTCAGCTTCATGACTTCACACAATCAGGAATTATTCAATCAATCGCAGCGCGTCATTCCAGGCGGCGTAAATTCGCCGGTGCGCGCATTCAAGTCCGTGGGCGGCACGCCCCTGTTCTTTAAGCGCGGACAGGGTGCCTACGTGTGGGATGCGGACGACAAGCGCTATATTGACTATGTCGGCTCATGGGGGCCGATGATTGTCGGTCATTGCCACCCCGAGGTAGTCAAGGCGGTGCAGGACGCAGCTGCATTGGGCCTGGGTTTTGGTGCGCCGACCGCGAGTGAACTGGAAATGGCGGAGCTGTTGTGCAAGTTGTTGCCCAGTCTGGAAATGGTGCGTCTGGTCAGTTCCGGCACTGAAGCTACCATGTCGGCGATCCGCCTGGCGCGCGGCTTTACCGGACGTTCGCGCATTATCAAATTCGAAGGCTGCTATCACGGTCATTCAGACGGCTTGCTGGTCAAGGCCGGCTCTGGAGCGCTGACTTTTGGACAACCGAGTTCTTCCGGCGTCCCAACCGAAATTGCCGCACTGACCACAGTGCTTGACTACAATGATGCTGCCGGGCTGGAACGTGCCTTCGCCGAAATGGGCAAGGAGATCGCCGCCGTCATCGTCGAGCCGGTGGCGGGCAATATGAATCTGGTTGCCCCGAAACGGGAATTTTTGGAAGCAATGCGCAATCTGTGTACCAAGCACGGTGCGGTGCTGATCATTGACGAAGTGATGACGGGCTTCCGTGTCAGCCTGCAAGGCGCGCAGGGCTATTACGGCATCAAGCCGGATCTGGTGACGTTGGGAAAAGTGATGGGTGGCGGGCTTCCTGCCGCTGCCTTCGGTGGTCGGCGCGACATCATGCAGTGCCTGGCTCCTTTGGGTTCGGTGTA
>CAIQPV010000428.1 GCA_903873725.1 uncultured Nitrosomonadales bacterium | reverse complement strand
CGTTCTCCGAAGCGTTCGAGCGGCATTTCAAATCGCTGCCTGCGGAAAAGCTGGCGCGGTTGCAAAATATACCGGATGCTTTTGTGAAAGCGGAGGATGTGCAGGATGCGAATTCGCCTCTCAAAGTTTTTGTTGGGCACCCGCGCTATTCACTCGCCAACTGGCTGGCGTTGCAAAATCCGCTCATCGTGGTGGATGAGGCGCACAACACCAAGACGGAGAAAAGTTTTGTCGCCCTGAAGCGCCTGAATCCTTCCGCGATTCTTGAGCTGACGGCTACGCCGTTGCCGCAGCAGAGCAATGTGCTGTACCACGTCTCTGCCCAGGAGTTGCAGGCCGAGGACATGATCAAGTTGCCGATCACGTTGCGCGAACATGCGGAGGGCTGGCAGGCGGCGGTATTCGGCGCGGTACAGACGCGGCAATGGCTGGAAACCGAGGCGCAACAGGCACAGGCGGCGGGCGAAGCCTACGTGCGCCCCATCGTTTTATTTCAGGCGCAGAACGTGAACGATGCCGTGCCGCCGGAAGCCTTGCGCCAGCACCTGATCAACGAGTTGCATATTCCCGAAGACCAGATAGCCATTGCCACCGGCAACCAGCGCGATCTGGAGGGAGTGGATGTATTTTCGCCAGCGACCCAGTTGCGCTACATCATCACGGTGCAGGCATTGCGCGAAGGCTGGGACTGTCCGTTTGCCTACGTGTTGTGTTCGTTACAGCCGCTATCGAGTGCAACAGCGGTGGAGCAGTTGCTCGGGCGCGTGTTGCGCATGCCGTATGCGAAGCGACGCGGGCGTGAGGCGCTTAACCGTGCGTATGCGCATGTGTGCGAAGCAACTTTCGCCCATGCTGCCGGTGCTCTGGTAGACAGGCTGGTGAGCGGTATGGGCTTCGAGGCTCTGGACGTGGCTTCGATGATCGCGCCGCAATTGCCTCTGTTTAATGGCACGCTGCCGACACCTGCATTGCCTCCCGTCTCAACAGTGCTGGATGTTTCCAGCGATGCCGGTTTGCAGCATGCGGCGGGTGTCACGCTTGCGCCGGCACCGAGCGGGAAGGGCGTGCAGGTGACGGTGACCGGACATGTGGATGAAACGGTCGAGAAATTATTGCTGGCTGCCGAACGCAGCGAGAAGAAACGCGAGGTGATACGCCAGAAGATCACGCAACACAATGCCATAGTCGCCGCTGAAATGGCACCTTCAATGCGCGGCATGCATTTCTCTCCTGTGCCGCCACTGGGCTACCGCTACGATGCACAAGCGCCGCTGTTTCCCTTGGAGCGCGAGGCCGTACTGGAAAATGTGGAGTTGAATCTGCTGGCACAACCGGTTTCGCTGCCGGGTTTTCAGGTGGTGGAACAGGATAATGCCTTCGAGATTTATCTCGACCAGCAGAAGCATGTGAAGATACGCGATGCGGATGTCGGGCAGCTTGCGCTGGATGGCGTAAACGTCAATATTACGACCGACGATCTGGTGCGCTGGCTGAACCGCGAGGTGCGACAGCCGGATATCGTGCAGGGACATTTGCTTGCCTATTTGACGGCGGTAATAAATTACCTGCTCAACGACCAGCATATTTCACTCAATACACTGGCGCGGATGCGCTTTGTGCTGGCGCGGCGCCTGAATGCGCAAATCGGCGACATGCGCGAGGCCGCCGCCAAAACACAGTTTCAGCAACTGGTGCTGGATGGCGGCTGGAAAGTCGAGCCGGACTGGGTGCATCCATTCAAGTTCGAGCAAGGCAGCTATCCCGCACCGGCAGGCAGCCGCTATGCCGGACGCTGGAATTTTGAAAAGCACTATTACCCGGTGATTGCAAACCTGAAAGATAAAGGCGAAGAGTTCGAGTGCGCGCGCTTCATCGCCAGGCATCCGCAGGTCAGGTATTGGATACGCAATCTTGAACAGGAGCCGTTTGGTTTTTGTTTGCCGACTTCAAAAGGCAGATTTTTTCCCGACTTCATTGTCGAGTTGTTGGATGGCCGCATTGCGGTGATCGAATACAAAGGGGCGCATTTGCGCAACGACCCTTACGAGATTGAGAAGCGCAAGGTCGGTGAGTTGTGGGCAGCGAACAGCGGCGGAAAGTGCGTGTTCCGATTCGTCTATCTCGATGAGGGAGGACTGAATGTGGAAGGTCAACTCGATAAGGTGTTCAAGAATTGAACCGGAGCGTATGCTGGATGAACCCCTGTCTATTAAGCCTTGCTGCTACTTGCAATCAGCATGATATTGCCCGGTTCGATTTCTGTAAATACCCCCCAGCGTGTTCGGATGGCCTTGGACTTTGATCGTGCGTTCGGGAATTGAACCGGCGTCCCGAAAAAGTGAATTCAGCGTAGCTCGCACCCAATAAATACAAAGCAACTTGCTATGCTAATTCAACCGTATGAACTTCAATTCCAACTTTCAGACGCGCACGGACAGCACCAAAAATAGCAGAGAGGTTATCCATGCTTGGATTACCTTTGGGCGATAACATGCGGTGCAGGCTTTTACTGGGTTTGTCAGTCAGCACGGCCAACTGCTCAAAACCCACCGTGGCATTCACGAGGTCACGCAAGATGAGGCGCGCCGTTTCCGGTTCGTTACTCAGAAACAAAGTTGCCGCTTCATCAAGTAGTGCTTTCGCAAACTCGGGATCGCGTTCAACGCGCTCGATGACTGTTTGTTTGAAATTTCGAGTTAGTGCCATGTGATCACCTCTTTGTTTTTTCAGTTTTGCTGGCGGCAGACTTAGCTTTCTTCCGCACCTTGTATTCATGGTGCAATGCCTTTGCCCTATCAATATCTTTCTGTTGACCGCGCTTAATGCCACCGCCAAACAGGATGATGAGTGTGTCTCCATCCTTAGCAAGGTAAACACGGTAACCCGGCCCCCAGTCGATGACGTATTCACCGATGCCATCAAACCACTTCACGCTAGACGTATTCCCAAGCTCTAAACGCAATTTGGCAGTAACAATTTTTGCGGCAGCTTGTGCATCAAGGTTGTCAAACCATGCCTTATATGGGTTTGATCCATCCGGGCAAATATATTCTTCAACCTTGATCTTCATGGGCGCATGGTAACGTATAGGTGACTAATATTCAAGCGAACAGCGCAATCAATTATTACGAACAGCTAACCGCTTGAAGTCTAGTAGTGCGTTCCAGCAAAACCTTTACCGTTCGCGGTGAGCATGTCGAACCGTTTTCTCTCGTTAAAACAAGCCTTCGACAAGCTCAGGCCGAACGGATTATTTATGAATG
>CAIQPV010000427.1 GCA_903873725.1 uncultured Nitrosomonadales bacterium | reverse complement strand
GGGTAATTTCCGATACGGCCACCCAGGTGTTGAGCACTTCAGACCAGATGGTGCGGAAGATATGATTGAGCGATGCTTTTTTCATGTTTTACTTCCCGTCTTGGCAAATTGATTGCCATGTTTGCGTGTTGCAGTTTTGCCGTCATTCATTCCGAATGATGCGACGCTGTCCATAATTATGGAAGCATCAATAATTTCTTTTAGCCCCTCTTGATACTAATACCCAAACAAATTACTGTGTTATGAACCAGTTCACATTTTCATCAGGTTCAGGCTGCCGGCTTCACTCGCCAATTCTTGCAGAAGCGGGAGGTTTTGGATCGTCAGCCGCCCTTGTTGCAAGCTGACAATTTTCGCCCTTTCCCATTTCTTCAGATGTTTGTTCACCCGCTCGCGCGTGATGCCCACCAGATTTGCGATGTCCTGCTGGGAGACCTTGAGTTCGATCTGGACGGCACTTCCAACCGTCTTGCCATAAATCTCCTGCAATGCCATGACCCGCTTAGCCAATCGCGTTTCCGAATCAAAAAATAACACTTCCTGCAGGAAGGTATCCACCGCCCTCAGGCGGTGAGCCAGTATGTGAAGCAAACGGATCGCCGTGGCAGAATTATCCTGCAGGAAGGGCATGAAAAAATCCCGCTCCAGAATGACCAGCACGCTGGAAACTAGAGTGGTCACCGTGGCTGTTCTCGGCTTGCCATCAAGCAGGCTGAGTTCGCCAAAGAATTCTCCCTCGCTCAATAAGTCAAAAATGATCTCCTTGCCATCTGCCGAGAGCGTGCTGACCTTCACGCCGCCGCTCAGGACAATACACATTTCGTGCCCGGATTCCCCCTGGCGATAGACTTCGACCTTTTCCGGAAGCCGAAGGCACTGGCAGTTTTCAAGCGCTGCCGACAGGTGCTTTGCCGACAACTCCGCAAACAAAAAACTTTTTGCAAGGCGTTCCAGTTCCGCAGGTTTGAGGCTGCCGGTATTGCCTTCAGATTTTTCCGGTTTTCTGTTCAATTTAATATACCTATAAAGGCCATAACCTAACATCTATCGTCATTCCCTGTCACCCTCGCGAAGGCGGGGGGCAGGGAATGACGAGTTCGGTAGGTTATGAAATTTCCCGGTATCCTATTTCCAGTAACTGATCGTTTCCAGTAACTGATCGTTCACCAGTTCGCCATCAAACTGATCTGCCCCCGCGTGTCGCCCGTCCGGCTGATCACATTGCTGGCCGTGCAGGTCTTGCCGTCCGTGTCTTCGCAATACACCTTCGCCAGGTCTAACCTCACCGTCAGCACCTTGCCCTGCGTGTAGCGGAACCCCAAACCCGTGCTCCCCACCGTCAGCCGGTTCCCGCTCTCACCCTTCAGCACTTTGTTCCAGCCCGTCGCGTCGTCGATAAATCCCAGAAACCTCAGGCTGCCGTCCTTGATCCAGAATTTCTGCGCCAGCTCCGGGGTGTACAGTTCAATATTGAATATGTAGCCTTCGTCCGTCGAAAACTCCCGTTCGATAAAGCCGCGTACCGCGCCGGCTCCCACCAGACCCAGCTTTTCCGACGAGATCAGCGCGTCGCCGTACTGGAGGTTGCCGGCCACCCGGTATTGCCAGTCGCGCGGCAATACCCCGGCCATGCTGCCGTTCAGGTGCAGGGTGGTGTAGTCGTCCTTGGCACCGGGGCGCGCCACGTTGAATACCGCGCCGTTGCCTTTGGTGCCGCCGGGTATGTTGTGCACGATTGAGGTGGTGTAGTCGGCCACATAGGTCGGTTTGGTCAGGGTGCCGCCGTAGCTGAAGGTGGCCGGGTGCAGGTCGATGTCGGGGGTGGCCGGACAGGGGGCGCCTCCCAGCAGGCAGTTGTTGCGGGTGATGCGGTAGTCGAGCCCGCCGATGATTTTTGAGGTGTAGTCTCCACGGCGTGCCAGGTAGTGGTTGTAGTGCGCCCCATATACGTCGCCCTTGCCGCTGAAGTTGAGCAGCGAGGCGCTGCTCGGTCCGGCCACACTTGTGGTTCCGGCGTTGGTGTCGGAGTAGGCGGCAAGCAGGTCAACGCTGTCGCCCAGCGTGTAAATCGGCAGCCGGTAGCTGGCCGACAACTGGGTGACATCCGAAATGTGGCCGGGCGAGGTGATGTAGGTCAGGGTTGCCGCCTGGTCGCGGTTGAACAGGTTGTTGTTCTGGTAGCCGATCCCGGTGCGGTACATGCCGGTGCTCTGGTTGCCGGTGTTGTCCAGGGTGAGGAATACTTTGTGCGGGGAACTGTCCTGCACGTTGACCTGGGCATCCACGGTGTTCTCGGTGTC
>CAIQPV010000426.1 GCA_903873725.1 uncultured Nitrosomonadales bacterium | reverse complement strand
TCCAACCAGCTACTGTCCAAGGTGTTCACCTCACAGAATGAAAAGCTGGCAAGTGACGAGCGTTACCGCGCATTGTTCCGTGGCGCCAAGGTGCCGATGTTATTGATAGACCCTGCGGATGGACACATCGTGGACGCGAATGTCGCGGCCGAAACATATTACGGCTATCCGCTTGGTCAGTTAAGGGAAATGAATATTGACCGGATCAACACATTGCCCCACCGGGAGATCGCCGAGGAAATGTCCAGGGCCGACCGTGACGAGAAAACAAATTTCATTTTCCGGCACCGGCTTGCAAGCGGTGAGATACGCTTTGTCGAAGTCCACTCGGGTGCGGTCAAACTGAAAGATCGCCACTTGCTCTATTCGATCGTTCATGACATCACAGACCGCAGGCGGGCTGAAAATTCCCTGAAAATGGAGAGCGAGAAGAACCTTGCGCTTCTGCGTAATGCCAGCGACGGCATCCACATTATTGATGGCGACGGTAATGTCATCGAAGCCAGCGATTCGTTTTGCGCCATGCTAGGCTACCGGCGTGAAGAGATGATAGGGATGAACATTTCACGATGGGATGAAAAATTCAAAGATCAAGCGCTTTCCGAAGTGGTCAGGCAACTGAATACAAAACATGTCCGCAACCAGTTTGAGACTTCCCATCGGCGTAAGGACGGAACCTTTTTTGATGTGGAGGTCAGCAGCATTCCACTTGAATTGGGCGGCAAGCTCGTGCTGTTCAACTCGTCGCGCGACATTACCGAGCGCAAACTGGTAGAGAATAATTTGCGTATCGCCGCCACCGCGTTTGAATCCCAGGAAGGCATACTGATTACCGATGCAAATAACGTCATCCTGCGGGTTAACCAGGCGGTTACCAGGATTACCGGCTACACGGCGGAAGATTTGATCGGCAAAAATCCGAGTGTGCTCAGCTCAGGCCGCCAGGATGCGAAATTCTATGCGGCCATGTGGGATAGCATCAATCGAAAAGGTGGTTGGGAAGGGGAAATCTGGAACCGGCGCAAGGATGGCGAAGTCTATCCCGAGCACCTCTCCATCACTGCGGTGAAAGACCGGAACAGCTTCGTCACCAATTATGTTGCCGCTATTGTTGATATTACTTCGCGCAAGCAATCGGAAGAAAGGATTCAGCATCTGGCGTTTTACGATCCGCTGACCGAATTGCCCAACCGGCGGCTTTTGCTGGACCGGCTTCAACAGGCGCTGGCTTCGAGTTGGCGCGGTGGCCGGCAAGGTGCATTGCTGTTCATTGATCTTGATAATTTCAAGACCATCAATGACACCCTTGGCCATGATATGGGGGATGTGCTGCTACAGCAGGTTGCGGAACGTCTTACATCCTGTGTGCGGGAAGGCGACACGGTGGCACGCATTGGAGGTGATGAGTTTGTAGTCATGCTGGAAGACCTGAGCGGGCAATCCTTGGAAGCGGCGGAACAGGCGGAAGCTGTCGGCAATAAAATACTCGCAACCCTCAACCACACTTACCTGCTTGCCAAACATGAATGCCATTGCACTCCGAGCATCGGCGTCACCCAGTTCCACGGGCATGAACGGGGGGTGGAAGACCTGTTCAAACAAGCTGACATTGCCATGTATCAGGCCAAAAAAGCCGGACGCAACACCTTGCGGTTCTTTGACCCGCAGATGCAGGATGCCATCAATGCCCGTGCAACGCTTGAAGGCGAATTACGCAAAGCCCTTGAAAACCGGTTATTCCATTTGCATTACCAGATCCAGGTTGACAGTTCGAACCATCCCATAGGCGCCGAAGCATTGATTCGCTGGAATCACCCGGAGCGCGGTTTGGTGTCACCTGCCCATTTCATTCCGCTTGCGGAAGAAAACGGGCTGATTCTGCCTATCGGGCAATGGGTGCTGGAGACGGCTTGTGCGCAGATCAGGGATTGGCATCAGAATGTCCTTACCAGAGACCTTGTTCTGGCAGTGAATGTGAGTGCCAAACAATTCCACCAGGCCGGTTTTGTGGCTCAAGTGAAGGCTGCTGTGCAACAGCACGGCATTGATCCGCTTCGGCTCAAACTGGAGCTCACCGAAAGCCTGTTGCTGGAGGATGTCGAAGATACCATTTCAACCATGAATGCACTGAAAGAAATCGGTATCCGGTTCTCATTGGATGACTTCGGTACCGGATATTCATCTTTGCAATATCTCAAACGGTTACCGCTCGATCAACTCAAAATAGACCAGTCGTTTGTGCGCGAAATTTCCAGCGACAGCAGCGACAGGGCTATCGTGCGCACCATCATCGCGATGGCTCAAAGCTTGAAACTGACAGTTATTGCGGAAGGTGTGGAAACTGAAGAGCAACGACAATACCTGTTGAGCATGAACTGCCCACACTATCAGGGGTATTTGTTCGGCAAGCCGGTGCCGATTGAGCAGTTTGAGGCGCCCCTGAAGCAGGACAGGCAGGAAACTATCAGCATTTTTAATATTTAACCCGGACAATACCCTAGTACCTTGGAATATTATTTTTTTCGTATTGCTGGTTTTGTAGGTTGGGTTAGGCGGCTTTATGCCGTAACCCAACATGATCAAGCTGGCGACCTTCAAAACTGTTGGGTTACACCCGCAAAGGGTAGGCCGTGGTTGTACCGCAAGGGTAGGCAAATCTGTTACCAGCCAAAGGCTGGACAGAGTTTGCACTAAGGGGCTGAAGCCCCAACAACACACGCACCGCGATGAAACTGCTAACCCAACGAAAAAACAGGTGTTACAGGGTACAAGTGGATTATCCGAGTTTGCGATGCACTGTAAGACGTTACGGAAAAAACGATCAGTTACTGAAAATGGTATAGCGGCATATGTCAACTTGTGCCACGGATTACGCACCCATCCTGCAACACCGGCCTGTTCAGGTGATATTGTGCAACTTGCGTCAATAAGTTATTCTTTGAAGCGTTATCATGGTAACCGCAGTTGAGGGGATCGCAGGCGCGAATTTTTCGCATGTTCAACTGCTGTTTGCAGGAAAGTATGAATGAGCATTCAGGATGGACAAGAATTGTCTGGAATCGCTCCCAATTTATTAAACAGCCAAGGAAAGAAAGATGAAATTTCTAATCGCAAGTATGGTTGCAACAGCATATCTGGTTATTGCAGGCCCGGCGCTGGCAGTAGATATGCCGGCGGTTGGCAAAGCCAAGTGCGGCGCATGCCATGCCGTCGACAAAAAACTTGTCGGCCCCTCATATATCGACGTTTCCGCCAAATACAAGGGTGATAAGGATGCTGCCGGCAAAATTATTGCCAATGTGACCAAGGGCGGAATGTTTGGATGGAAACTTGGAAATCAAAGTATGCCTCCCAGGGGCTTGGCGGCAAGCGATGCTGACATTAAAACCATGGCCGAGTTTATTATTGGTTTGTCAAAATAGGCTGAAAAACTACCATGTCGCCTAAATTCGTTCTAGCCGTTGCCGTTTTCTGCATCGCTTTACTGGGTGCCATCCCGAGCCAGGCCCAGGAGGCGCAAAAATCCAATCCGCTGGATATTGTTCCGGAAAGAATCCCGTTCGATGTCCCGTATGGCGCCCCGATTTCGCTCGAACGTGCTGAAATTGCCATCGCCACGGCAATCGCCGAAGCCAGAAAGCATGATTGGTATCTGAACTTTGCTGTAGTCGATTCGGGGGGCAACCTGGTTGCATTCCAACGTATGGACGGGGCGATGCTTGCTTCGATTCAGATCGCCGAACATAAGGCCCGGGCGGCGGCGACTTTCCGGCGTGAAACCAAGGTTTTTGAGAATGCGATTCAGCTCAGCGAACTGCGCTATGTAGCCACACTCGACGGAGTCATTGCCTCCCGCGGTGGCATTCCCCTTGTCGAGAACGGCAGGATTATCGGCGCCATCGGCTGTTCAGGTGGCACAGGTTCGCAGGACGAGGTTGCGTGCAGGGCAGGTGCGGCGACTGTCAAATAGGCACGCAACGGAGCGTAACACTGTTTCGGAGATTATCCTAAAAACCGCGGTTGACGAAAAACACACCGTATTTCAAAGGGTTGGCCTGCGATTGTAGATC
>CAIQPV010000425.1 GCA_903873725.1 uncultured Nitrosomonadales bacterium | reverse complement strand
CTTGCATCAATATGTCGGCATTGGAATACAAATTTTTTGCGCGATTGAATTCCTCGGCAGGAGAAAACTTGTCGATAATGTTCGCAATAAACGGGGATGTTTCATTTAACGGTTCCGCGATTTCATCGGCTTCCCTGGGCTTGACTGTGCTTGTTTCCGGAATCCTGACATCCGCCCCACGTGCGGTGTCGATATAGACCTCCACAACGCCCGTTGCAAGAATCTTGTTCAAGATGGCAACCTTATCCACCTTGAAACGATTGCGTGCAAAAGGATGATTCATCCAGCCACAGTTAAGGTCGTGGATGTACATGCCGATTTCGAGTTGGCCTATGGGGATTTTTTTTATCATTTAACGGCTTGAGAATTCTCTGATTACGTTGTGACAAATCCTGACGTTTGGCTTCAAGTGACATGATTGTAAATCATTACTGACGCAAAAATCCGAATGCCGACGAGCCGTCATTGCGATTTTTTTGACTCCCGCCATCGATGTGAGCAGAATATCAATGCCGGACGAAACAATGGGCTAAATGCTTGGGCGAGCAAAGCGAAGCGGTAAACCGGACTACCTGGTGTTGGTGCTAATCAGGTAAATTGTTGATTACAGCACCCCGAAAATTGGTGATGGTTTGAAAAACCGGACAGAAAAATACGCGGCAGGAATGCAAGTACATAGAAAATATCCAAGGTACGCGACTTCCTGGAGGATAGTCGTCGTCTATAAAAGAATGGGGGCACATGAATCATACTGCGGCAATGTGAGTGAATTATCTTTAGGCGGAGCAAGTTTTTTTGCCGATATTAAAATTTTCTCACCGGAGCCTATAGTTGCAACAATAGAAATCCCCACGCATCTTTCTAGCCTGAAAAGCCCTGCGGTCAGCGTTAAGTGTATTATTCTTCACTCGGTTCCGTCATCCCAAAATGGCAAGTTTCGTATAGGGATAAAGTTCATCGGCTTCAACGACAGGGGCAGGGAAATCCTGGCTGAAGCGCTATCCGGCCTGGTTGCTGTCAACGATAACAGTAAACTTTACGGGTAAAGGGGAGTGGACACATGATCCTAAAAAACGTAGTTGGCGAAGAACTTTCTGGTATTTCAACGGATTATACCGTTTTTGTAGGTGCGAATTTATTCGCACATAACTTGTTGAGCGTGCGAATAAATTCGCACCTACGAACCCATCACCTGAGGTTTTTAGGATTATTACATTTCCATTCCAAATAACGGGTTAAGCGCAGGCGGTGCGGAGCTGATTATTCCAGCCCGCTCATTTCCAGCATTAACTGGTTCACCCGTTTGACAAAGCTGGCCGGGTCGTCAAGTTGACCTCCTTCGGCCAGCAGTGCTTGGTCGAACAGTACAGAAGCCCAATCGTCGAACCTTTTCTCCTCGATCTTCAAACGCAATACCACCGGATGTCTGGGGTTGATTTCCAGTATGGGCCGCGATGTCGGAGCCTTTTGCCCGGCTGATTTCAGCAAGCGCGCCAGATTCGCGCTCATGTCGTGCTCATCGGCCACCAGACAGGCGGGAGAATCGGTCAGGCGATGGGTCACACGCACTTCCTTCACGCGCTCTCCGAGGCTGGCGCCGATCTTGTCAGTCAGGCCTTTCAGTTCGTTGGAGACATCTTCCTGTTCTTTTTTCTCTGTCTCATCTTCGAGCTTGCCGAGATCAAGTCCACCCCTGGCGACGGACACCAGCGGCTTGTCCTGAAACTTGGACAGGTTGTTTACCACCCACTCGTCCACTCGGTCTGAAAGCAGCAATACTTCGATCCCCTTCTTGCGGAACACTTCCAGATGCGGGCTGTTCTTTGCGGCATTGAAGCTGTCGGCCGCGATGTAATAAATCTTGTCCTGACCTTCCTTCATGCGACCGATGTAATCTGCCAGGGAAACGGTTTCCTCGGTCGTGTCAGCGTGGGTCGAGGCCAGGCGCAGCAAACCGGCAATCTTGTCCTTGTTGGCAAAGTCCTCGCCTATGCCTTCCTTCAGCACACGGCCAAACTCGCCCCAGAACTTGGTATATTTCTCCTGATCATTCTTGGCCAAATCTTCCAGCAGACCAAGCACCTTCTTGGTGCAACCGGAACGAATCGCCTCGATGTCTTTCGACTCCTGCAAAATCTCACGTGATACGTTCAGCGGTAAATCGCTGGAATCCACTACTCCGCGCACGAACCGCATATAGCGCGGCATCAACTGTTCGGCATCATCCATGATGAACACGCGGCGCACATACAATTTCACACCATGGATTGCATCGCGTTCCCACAGATCGAACGGCGCACGTGACGGAATGTAAAGCAACTGCGTATATTCCTGGCGTCCTTCCACACGCGCATGAGTCCAGGTCAGCGGGTCCTCGAAATCATGGCCGACGTGTTTGTAGAATTCCTTGTACTCTTCATCCGTGATCTCGTTCTTGGGTCGTGCCCACAGCGCAAAAGCCTGATTGACGGTTTCATCCTCGTCCAGCACCTGCTGTGCGCCAT
>CAIQPV010000424.1 GCA_903873725.1 uncultured Nitrosomonadales bacterium | reverse complement strand
GGCGCTTGTAAATCTGATATGCCAGTTTTTCCAGTTGGGGATAGCTTGGGAACGCATCTCCTGCCTCCCAGGCTTCGATTTCTTCAGCAGGCCGTTTCAAACGAAGAGCGACATCAGACACTGACAGCCCGATTGACTGCCTTGCCCACCGCATAACCTCTTTCCGCACTCCGGTGACAGGTTCACTCTTCATTATCAATGTCTCAAAGCCTCATATAGCGAAATTATCGCCTAAAGTAGAAGTGCTAGTCATAAAACCTCCCATTCACAAGAAAATAATGGCAGCACTGTCACTTGCTGTGACAACTGTTTTTCAAGTTCATCAATCAAATTATCGCGCCGAGTCTGGATTTCATCTTGTCGCTGAAACAGTTCTCGCCGTTTGCGGTCTCGGTTGGCTTCAAGATCGCGCTGTTCCTTTTGCACTACAAGCTTTTCAGCCAGTGTTGCAGCCCCTTTGCTTTTTGTCCGCGCTTCCTTGATCTGGCGGTCAAGGTCCTTAATTTCGCGCTCAAGGCCAACTTTCAGATCATCCGCCCACGCATCCAGCTTTTCTGTCTCTTGAGCAAAAAAACTTAAGTTGCGTGTTTCCAGCTTACTCAGGATACGCGCTTTTTGTCTGCCAACTTCCGCATCTAACTGTGCCGGCACGGATACATTTGCAGCAGCAAAATCGAGCATGCTCTGATCGGCTGTCGCATGCACATTCAGCAAGGTGGCATGTACCTGAAGACCATGCAAACGCGGCAGAGTCACGGCATGACCTGGAATGTTCAGCAACCTTTCAGTTATATCCTGATCATGGATGTTGTTATCCGAGTCTATCGACGCCAGGAGCATGTGTTCTTCAGATGCGCCCAGCGAATGAACTCGTAGCTTTTGTACCAGTAGTACACCTGATTTTCCGCGCAGATCTTCAATCACCGAAACTTTTGAGCCATACGCATCATAATCAAGAACCAGTTTGCTAGGTTGCAGCGTTTGCCGCTGAGCTTGTTCAATTAACGACTGCGCCAACGGGTGAGCCAAACGATAGATGTGCGCCTCTTCACTGCGACGAGGTAATTCATATCGACCTAGTGGTATTGAGGATTCAGCCACTACTTGTAAGTTATCCGGCAAAGAGTTGAGCTGGAATGCGGTATTGTCTTCGTCAAAGTCAGCATAATCATTCAAAGCAGCATGCGTAAAGCGCATCAACAAACGTTCAAGCTTGCCTAATGAAGCGCGTGCATCTTGATTACGCAAGCGCAGTCTTTCTTGTACATCTTCATCAAAGTTCTCAAGTAGCGATTTACGGGCGTTGATCATCGCGTCGCTAATTTCACCGGCCATATCTAACTGAAGTTGTTGGAATGCAGTATGTATCGCTTCAGGATGGCGGCAAGTTTGGTATATCTCGGCGATGCGGCGCTCGAAGTCCACACCGGACTCCACTGCTCCCAGCACTTCATCACTGGCACCGAACACGCCATCAAAAAGCTGGAATTTTAGTGCTAGCAATTCGTAAACACGTTTATCCGCTTCGTTTTCACGATTTAGAAAATTGACAACAACGACATCATGTTTCTGCCCATAGCGATGGCATCGGCCAATGCGCTGTTCTATGCGTTGCGGGTTCCAAGGTAAATCGTAATTGATGACCATAGAGCAAAACTGAAGGTTGATACCTTCAGCGCCTGCCTCGGTAGCGATCATGATCGAACCGTGCTCACGGAAATAATCGACCAGTGCGGCTCGCGTGTCTGCTGTGCGTGAGCCAGTAATTCGATCTGTGCCCTGGTGTTGCTTGAGCCATTCGGTGTAGATGCGGCGTGATCCTTCGTCGGTATTCGTGCCATTGAATAGGACAACACCGGGCGTGCCTTCTCCAAATTCAGGCGTATTAGCAAGCAAACTGAGAAGATAGGATTGCGTGCGTCTTGATTCGGTAAAGATAATCGCTTTTTTGGCAGCGCCTAACTCTTCCAGTTTTTTGAACGCCACCTTCAAGGCTTGAAGCAGCGCCATGCCTTTGGCGTTTTCCGTGATTGACACGGCCAAGTTACGAAAGGATTCTAGCTCTTCGATTTCAGCTTTAATCGCGGCGATCTCGGCTAGAGTCTTAGCCTTGGTGTTGTCCTGAACTACAGTCTCGATTTCATCGGTGAGCTCTTCCAACGTCTCGAAGTCTTGATCTAGCTCTTCGGTCAGGTCAATGCCGGCGGATTTTTCATCCAGCATCTGCCCGAGCCGCTTGATTAGTGTTTCCAGCGCACCCGCGATGGCGAACGTGGAGGAGGCCAATAATTTGCGCAGTACCAGTGTGATAAGTTGCCGCTGACTGTTGGGTAATGCGAAAAGTGCATCGCGTTGCAGATATTCAGAAACGTTGTTGTACAGCCTGGTTTCGTTGGGCCCCGGTATGAATTCCTGCAACAGCGGAATGCGACGCGTGTATTTCACATAGGCTTCAACCTGACGTCGTAGTGTGCGTTTGCAGATTGGTTGAATGCGACTCTTTAGCGCCTCAAAGCTGGCCACATCTTTGAGTTGGCCGAACTGAGTCTTGAAGCTATCCAAATCACCAAAGACTCTCTCATCTACAAAGCTGATCAACCCATATAATTCCAGAAGCGAATTTTGTAGCGGAGTAGCGGTAAGCAAAACCTTGGGAGCGGCTGAAAGCGCCTCACGCAATATATTTGCGGTTTTATTTTCCGGCTTATATACATTCCGCAGGCGGTGTGCTTCATCGATTACCACCAAATCCCATGGGATGGATTGGATTTCACTGGCCTTGCCTGCGGCGAATTGGTATGAGCAGATTAGTGTCGCTGTAGCATCAAACGGGTTGCTTACCCCGTCTTTGATGGTTTGCTTATAGGACTTGGCCTCGATAATGCAGGCGCTGATACCAAATTTGTCTGCCAATTCCTGGTGCCACTGCTTGCGCAGATTGGCAGGGGTTATGATGAGAATGCGACGCTTACGCTCTGCCCAGCGCTGAGCAATTAGCAAACCCGCCTCGATGGTTTTACCCAAGCCGACCTCGTCGGCCAGAATGACACCCTTGGACAACGGATTACTCGTTGCGAACAAGGCCGCATCAATCTGATGCGGATTCAGATCGACCTGAGCATCTAGCAATGCGCCGACCATGCTCTCCATCGAATCTGATGCTGCACGTAGGGTTAGCTGTTGTGCGAAATAGGTTGATTGGTGTGCGCTGTAATGAGGCGTTTTCGTCATTATTTTACCGATGAAATGCACGGCTACTCAATGTGAATGAGCGTCGCATCAAAGCATAATCATGCCTATAAATTCTACTGCTGCATATCTTTTATTTTCTGCCCATAGACCGCTTGGACGTACCTTCCACGGCCGTCCCCATGCCCCAAATCACATGATGCCATTGCTAAGGCCTCGGCTTTGGTATAACCAGCGGCAAGATAAGCTCTTATCGCATCGCTTGTAAAAGAGTAGCGAAGTGAATGAGGCGTATATTCCCCTGCTAAACCCAAAGATTTGCATGTGTTATGAAAGTAATGCATGGCTGACTTTAGATTGTCTTTCGCAATCAATTTGCCATTGCGTTCTTTTGCAATTTTTGTAGCAAGTTCTACTGCGGAAACAATTTTTTCCCGATTGTGGATTGTGACGTCTCTCGGGCGACTGCCTTTTGTTCCGAATACCACACGTAACTTAAGATCCCCCTTATCTAAGTTTTTACGCCATGTTTCCAGCGATTTGCAACATTGCACCGCCTCCTCTGCACGTAAACCAAGATACCTTGATAACAATAGAATTGCTGCTATACCCAGATCCTTTTCCATCGCAGCCAGGAGAAGTTCTTCAAACTCAGCTTGCGGAATCGGCACGTTAGTACCTTTTCGGCT
>CAIQPV010000423.1 GCA_903873725.1 uncultured Nitrosomonadales bacterium | reverse complement strand
GGCGGTCGGCTTCGTTGCGCTCGTTAAGGAAGTTGATTACCACCACGTCATGCTGCTGTCCGTAGCGGTGGCATCGGCCTATTCGCTGTTCTACCCTTTGCGGGTTCCAAGGCAAATCGTAGTTGATAACCAGTGAACAAAATTGGATGTTGACCCCTTCGGCTGCCGCTTCGGTAGCGATCATAATGCTGGCCTGATCGCGGAAATGTTCAATCAGTGCAGTGCGTATATCGATGTCTCGTGAGCCAGCGATACGACCAGTGCCTTTATTGGCAGCGAGCCAGTTTTCATAAATAGCAGTTGCTTCGGGGCTATTGTTAGTGCCGCTGAATTGAACAACCTGGCCTGCGAAACCGTTGGCTTCCAGATAGTCCTTCAGGTAAACCTGAGTGCGACGTGATTCAGTAAAAATAAGTGCCTTGCGTTGTGCGCCGATTGTTGCCATTTGCTGGAAGCCAATTTCCAAAGCACTTAGCAGGCTGCGTGTTTTTGTATCGGTGCCAATGCTGCGTGCCCAATTGGCTAATTTCGCCAGCAAGTCGATTTCTTCTTTTAACTGCTTTCTGTCGATGGTGAGCGCGGGAACATTGCTATCTTCTTCGGGGGTATCGATGTCCAGGATTTCATCAAGCAGATCATCTTCAAGGTCTTCATCGGCAATTAGCTGTTCAGCGAAGTCCAGGTCATCTTGAATTTTTTCATCGCGCAATGCTTCGAGCCTGACCTTCATGGTTTCAAGCGTTCCGGCAATCGCCAGTGAAGACGAGGCTAGCAGTTTGCGCAGAATCAGTTCTGTAAGATGCTGCTGCCGATGCGGAATGGCGTAGCTGTTCTGGCGTATTAGAAATGCACTGACGGCCTCATAAAGCTGATGTTCATCGTCGGTGGGGCGAAATGGCCGGGTGATAGCACGCCGTTCTGTGTAGCGGATGTATTCCGTGACCTGATTGCGTAAGGTGCGCCGACAAAAGCCAGCTAAGCGTTGACGCAAACCCTCCAAGTCACCGCCTGCCGAGACATATTGACTGCGGAAGGCATTCACATCGCCAAACAGGTGTTCATCAATCAGCGTCGATAGACCATACAATTCCAGCAATGAGTTTTGCAGTGGTGTCGCTGTCAAAAGCAACTTGCGGCAATCTTCTGTTGCCCATCGAATACCTTGCCCAATCTTGTTGCTTTCCCGATAAGCATTGCGGAGTTTGTGCGCTTCGTCGATGACTACTAAATCCCAAGCAATGGATTTCAGTTCATCGCGTATCTTGCTGGCGTAGTTATACGACAGGATAACGATAGACTTCTGGCTAAGGGGCGAAAGCCCTTTCTTTAAAGCATCACGCCAGGTTTTAGCATCCAGCACGACCGCAGGCAAATTAAACTTTTCTTCCAGTTCCAGTGCCCATTGTTTGCGCAGGGAGGCGGGGCAGATAACCAGCAAACGCCTTCTACGTTCAGACCAGTATTGGCACAAGACAATTCCTGCCTCAATGGTTTTCCCTAAGCCTACTTCATCCGCAAGCAGTACGCCTTTGGATAGCGGGGATTTGAGTGCGAATAGTGCGGCTTCAATTTGGTGTGGATTCAGGTCAACACTGGCATCGAAAAGGGACTGTGACAGACGGCCTACGTCATTGGCTCCATGCCGCCGCGTAAGTTCGTGCGCGAAGTATTTCGCATGGAAGGATGTGATCATTTGCAGGAAGCAACCGCCATATTATTTTTGTCATATCGGCCCGAAATGGCCCGATAGGGAAATCAATGCCTCTAAAGATGTGCAGTAATGTACTGTAATGCCAGACATATTCCAAACGATTTGATGGCAGATTTGTGCGGGTGCCGCGCACCGTGGAATCCGGTAGTAACTTCACGCGCATCCGAGCAGCTCCGAGAAGCCTTTGAAGTTGCTGACAGCCAGGATTTGTTGGGCTTGCGATGATAACTGAAACCACATCAATTGTGTCAGCCAAGTGATCTGGTTTTCTGGGCGCAGGATGAGGTAGAAGCCGTGGCGGAAGCCAGAACTCACTGCTTAAGGTCTAGTACGATTAGCGACTCTTCGCGAGAGAAGTGGGCGTGACTGTGGATAAGTTGGTCACCGACAAATTATTCAAGGAATCCTATTCCCAAGTCATACGCAAAAATATTGGTTTTGTGTCGATTTTTGCGTATGACTTGGGGCGGGATTTGCTGGGGCAGCACTATAAAGTAGCTGCCACCATGTCTTCTTTTTTCGTGGCTGTCTCCGCAAGACCTGCATCCTCGCCCATCAAGGGCGTGCTTGCTTCCGTACTATCCGGTGTCTGAGTTTTTGTCTTGCGGGTCTTTTTCTTGGGCGTTTCTGCCACCTCGACTGCGGGGCTATCCGTCGCCGCCTGGCCGGGTTCTGCCGGAACATCATGCTTGAGCTTCTGCGCCGCACTGAACGCGCGCGCCAGGATCGCAGTAATTTCTGCCGAAACTCCCAGCGTCTTCCTGCGCCATTGCCGTTCCAATGCACCCTTCGCATCGTCGGCGATGAATCCGGCAAGCCATGTTGAATGCACCAACTCCATCAACCTATCGAGTTCACGGATCATTTGCAGATATTGACCGGATTTGTTGCAGGTAATTTTGGCCTGATAAGTAGTGACGTTGGTGTAATTCACCCTGCCGATCTCGATGCCGTTGTCCTCGGCGATTTTCTTGAGCCGCGCGCTTTCGTTGCGCAGATTCACAAACGCATTGTTGATCAGGTGATCGACTGCGCCGTTGACGGTCATTATTTCGTTATCGCTTTTGAGGACTGCCGGCAGAACAACGCTCAGGCTACGCAGTGCCGAATCGCATTTCTCGAAGCCGTTTTCAAAAACGGCCTGGGCGGGTGATGAATGTATCTTCACATCCTGTGTCAGGAACGGGTTGCTGAATTCATCAGATTTCTTTCTGGGTGCGCCTTTTACTGCTTTACCGTTTTCCAAGAATCTCTCCTTTGCGGTTGAGGGACAAAATAACAGAGCTAATACAAAGGCTGATAGTGAAACAGCGCTTCAGGAAAATCTGATAGAAAGTCGGCGATTTTGCGGATTATCCGCATGGAAGTAAGAATAAAACCGGTGTAGTGTCTGCCGCATCTTGCTTCTTGTGCTTAATGCCTTGAGCTGATATTGGCGGCTGACCAATCAAAATAAACAGAAGACGAGCAATCGTCGTAACCACCCAGCGGGGATATCGTTCCCCGCAAGGGTCATGGTGTCTCCGTTTTTTTTCATCAAAAGGAGAACACCATGGAACTCGTCATTATCGCTTGCTGCATCAGTGGCTACACCCTCAGCCGTCCTATTGTCTGGATACTGAGGTTGAACTAACACCCACGCGGGGACACCTCCCCGCCAAGGGTTTGTGTCCCCCTTTTTTTAAAAGAGGAGGCACAAAATGAAACGCATCGTCAGACATTTGCCTATACAGGTGTACCACTCCGGTGAGGCAATATCACACAGCGGGATTGTTCAGTTACTCAAGTCACCCGAACATTACCTGCAATACAAAACGGGATCAGACGAGCCGACGCCAGCAATGGAATTCGGTTCGGCATTCCACAGCTTTATCCTGGAACCCGAGGCTTTTTCAAAAGGTTATGTGCTCGCGCCGAAGTTTGACCGACGCACCAAGGAAGGCAAGGAAACAGCCGCAAAGTGGGATGTTGAAAATGCGGGCAAGATTCCTTTGACCGCAGAGCAGATGGATACGCTTGCCGCAATGAGGGTGAGCGTTTTCAATCACGCGGGCGCGGCCAGAATGCTTAACGACGGCGAAGCTGAGACATCCTTGTTCTGGACTGATGACTACACGGGATTGCCGTGCAGGATACGTCCGGACTGGATGTGCGAGTACGGCATGGCAGACCTTAAAAGCTGCTGCGGTGCGAGCAAAGATGTTTTTTCGAAAGCGATAGCCAATCTGGGCTATGACGTGCAGGCCGCTTTTTACACGGATGGCATGAAGGCGGTGACTGGAAGATCGGTCAGCTTTCACTTTATCGCAGTGGAAAAGAATGCACCATTTTCGACGGCCTGCTACATCGCCAGTCAGGAAATGATCGAAGTCGGGCGTGCAAAGTATCGCGGCGCGCTTGAGTTGCTGAAATGGTGCCAGGAAAACAAGCAGTTCCCCGGCTATCAACCGAACGGCGAGATCGAGATGATTGATCTTCCGCGCTGGGCAGCAAACTTCGATATCGAAGCGTAACAACAACCCTATCGGGGACACGTCCCCGACAAGGGCTCGTGTCCCCTTTTTTTTATTTCAAAAAGGAGACACAAAATGGGCATCTTGATCTTGTTGGGCATCGCATTGGCAGTTTATTGGGGTATTCGGGTCGTGGTGGCGTTTATCAATTCACGCGCCAGGGCAAAGCTTGCGGCCGAGATTAAATCGGCATCAATGCCGAACGAACAAAACTGGGCAGGCCTTGAAACACCCACATTCATCCGGCGCGGGATAGCCATTCCCGTTCTGGCTGAAAAGAAAAAGAAGCGCATCCGCAGAGCAAAAGCTGCGGACGCACCGGCTTGCATTAATTAGCCAACCACCTGCGCGGGGACATCTTCCCCGCAAGGGGCAGGGTGTCTCCGCAGTCATTAGCGACAAGGAGATTCCATGAAAAAAGTTTTTCATTTCTACGCCGATCCCGGTCACGGCTGGCTCGCCGTCAAAAAGCACTACCTGCGAAGTTTTGGCATCGCCTCTCAGATCACACCATACAGCTACCAACGTGGCGATACGGCATATCTGGAAGAGGACTGCGATTTGTCGGTTTTCCTGGCTGCACTCAAGGAAGCCGACATCGAAGCAGACATCAGGACGCATCACACTGATCGTCGATCCAGGATTCGCGGGTATGAGTCGTATCGCTGCGAAGATTCCGGTCTGTGCAAGATCGAAAAAGTATCCGAAGGCCGTTGGCTGGTTCGAAACGCGGAAGATGAGCGTATCGGCGAGGTGTTCGGCATCAAAGGAAGGTTTCAGGCGCAAACCATGAGCGGCGTTTTCGTCGCAAACGGCAGAACGCTGTATATGGCGGCGAACCTTCTATCTTCGGTTCACTACCATGTGGTCGCCACCGTTCGTGATCCCCGTACCAACGAGGGCATGAAAGATGCGCCGACAATGGGGTACTGCACCGAGTCGCGCGATATTGCCTTGCATCAGGCAAGGCAATGGGCGAGCGATGGTTATTGGTCTTCGGTTTACGACAAGGTGTCCGGTGAGGCTATCTATGACTTCTCTCCGAAAGGAGGTGGGCATGGGTTGCGCGCCTGACCAGTCGTAGCCAGCAATCAGGCAACAATCAACTTGCATCACGAACGCTGTGATGTGTTTCAACTACCCCTGCGGGATATTTCTTCCCGCAAGGGCAGGGGTGTCTCCGGGGTTTTTTAATTTCCGGAGGCATAAATGAGATTGAAAAAAATCGCTGCGGCAGTCATGTGGTTGCCCGGTTTTGAGCCAGAAGACAACGCCCCTATTGCTTTGCAAGGGCCGGTTGTCACGCAACGCGAAGCAGAGATCATCCCGTTTCCCAAAGCACTGGCTGCAGAAGTCGCAAAAATCAAAGCAGTATGGCCGCGTCTCGATGCGCTTACGTTTTCCGGCTTGTCCGGCAGCGTCACCAAATTCGAGGCCAACATTGCCGCAATCGAATGTCTGCGCAAGCTGGAGTCCGAGAAGAGGCAAGCGACCACGGAAGATCGGGAAGTGCTCAACCGTTACACCGGTTGGGGCGGCATTCCGCAAGCGTTCAATGATGACCAGAAGGAGCTGTCGTGGGTTGCCCGCGCCGAACGCCTCAAGGCATTGCTGAACGAAGACGAGTACCAGTCTGCCGAAGCCAGCACACCCAACGCTCACTACACCGCACTGGAAGTCATCGAGGCGACGTGGCGCATGGTGGAACGGCTGGGCTTCAAGGGTGGCCGCATCATTGAGCCATCTGCCGGTGCCGGATATTTCCTCGGCGCGATGCCGCAGGAGATTGCCCGGCAAAGCATCGTCACGGCAATTGAACTCGATCAACTATCGGCGCGCATCCTGAAGGCTCTTTACGGGGATTTCGGGGTAAACGTCATACAAAGCGGGTTTGAGGCTGCAAAGCTGCCGGATGAGTTTTACGATCTGGCTATCTCGAATGTTCCGTTCGGGAATTACCAGGTGCCGGAACTGCGCAACGTTCCTTACGCCAATTTCCTGATCCACGATTACTTCTTTGCGAAAGCGATGGAGGTTGTCAGGCCGGGTGGGTTGGTGGTGTTCATCACGTCCTCCGGGACGCTGGACAAGTGTGACGACAAGGTGCGGCAATATCTTGGCAGCAAGGCAAATTTGGTGGCGGCAGTTCGCTTGCCCAATACCGCTTTCAAGAAAATCGCCAACACCGAAGTGACGACCGACATACTGGTGCTGCAAAAACCGCTGGAAGGGCGTAGCAGTAAAAAAGGCTGGATGGAGTCAATCGTTCTGCCGGAAACATCCCCAATCTACGGGGAAAGCAGGGAATACTGGAGACATCAACAAATATCCTGTAACCAGTATTTTGCCGAGAACCCTCAATGGGTCATCGGCAAGCTTGCACTGACTGAAAACGGATACCAGAAATCGACTGGCTGCATATTCGAGGGCGACCTTGAAGCCGCACTGGCCGAAAAGGTGTCCATGCTGCCGGAAGGTATCTACGCGGCGATTCGGGAAGTCGAAAAAACAAAAGCTGTTTTGCGTCTGGAGTACAACGCCCAGGGTCGCCCAGGTTTCAGGGTGATTGACGGCAAGGTGTATGAAACAAATGACGGGTTGGAAGCGTCGCAATTTATCGCGCCGCAAAAAACGCTGGAACGCATCGCGGGCATGTGCGGTATCCGTGATGCGGCACGCAAGATTGTCAGGTCACAGGTAGAAACCGGGGATGAGGCGATTCTTGCCGCTTACCGGTTGACGCTGAATATCGAATACGACCACTTCGTCGCTAAATGCGGGAGCATCCACACCAAGGCAAACAGGGCCGCTTTCAAAGGTGATCCTGACCTGCCGTTGCTGATGTCGCTGGAACGCTGGGATGGGGAAACTCAGACCGCCGAAAAGGCAGACATTTTTTTTCAGCGCACGGTGGGGATGTTCAAAAAGGTCGATCATTGCGAAACCTCGGAAGAGGCCTTGCTGGTCAGCCTGACCGAGTGCGGTCACGTCGTCGAAAACCGGATCGGCCAATTGCTCGGGAAACCGGGCAGTGAAGCCATGAAGGAACTCGAAGGGTTGGGCGCAGTCTTCCTCGATCCGCAAACCGGCAATTGGGAAACCAAAGACAGTTATCTCGCCGGTAATGTCCGCAACAAATTATCTGCTGCCAGGGTATCGGGTGAGCGTTACAGCCGAAATGCGCAAGCATTGGAAGCCGTGATTCCCGATGATTTAACCCCAGGCGAAATCGGTGCGCGCATCGGATCCACCTGGATACCGACAAGCGATTACGAAGCATTCCTTGATGAAACTCTGGGGTGCAACGGAAACACCGTGACGTTCAACCAGGCAG
Organism: uncultured Nitrosomonadales bacterium; assembly: GCA_903873725.1. Taxonomy (GTDB): domain Bacteria; phylum Pseudomonadota; class Gammaproteobacteria; order Burkholderiales; family Gallionellaceae; genus CAIQPV01. The sequence goes on along the minus strand of CAIQPV010000423.1, from coordinate 12,884 downwards.
CAGGCGCGTGGAATGTCGACCTGCATCACAGTACAAGGTCGTCGATAGCAGCTACGCAGACGTTTGGAACCGAGCGGGTCAATGCGGCAACCCTGTTCGACCAGGCGTTGAATCAAACCGTGCCGACAGTGCACGATCCTGATCCCGAGGATCGTGACAAGCGTGTGGTCAACCAGAAGGAGACCATCGCGGCACGCGAGAAGCAGCAGTCGCTCAAGGAGAAATTTCAGGAGTGGTTGTGGTCGGAGCAGGGGCGTGCGCTGAGGCTGGCAAGGATTTACAACGATACGTTCAACAGCGTTGTGCCGCGCAGGTTTGATGGTCGGCATCTGGTACTGCCGGGATATTCCCAGATAGTCAGCCTGCACGAGCATCAGCGGGATGCCATCTGGCGTATTGTCGCGAGTCAGCTAAACACCTTGCTTGCCCATGTTGTCGGGGCCGGCAAGACGCTGACTTGCATCTGTGCCGGTATGGAGCTTCGTCGCTTGGGCAAGGCAAGCAAGCCGATGTATGTGGTGCCAAACCACATGCTTCACCAGTTTGCGGCCGAGTTCCTGCGTGCCTATCCCGGCGCCAATATCCTGATCGCGTCGAAAGACGATCTTCAGGGTGACAAGCGCCGTCAGCTTCTTTCCCGTATTGCCACCGGCGATTGGGATGGTGTGCTGATTACGCATGCTTCGTTCGAGCGTATCAAGATGAGCGATGGATTCATGGAGGAATATATCCAGAATGAAATCGACCTCATTGAAGATGCCCTTCGCGCTGAAAAGCAGGAACGCGGTAACCGCATCGTCAAGGAGCTGGCCCGTGCAAAAAAAGCATGGGAAGCAAAGCTGGCAAAGCTGTCAGGCAATAACAAGAAGGATGAAATTCTGTCCTTCGAGCAATTGGGCATCGACTGGATGTTTGTCGATGAAGCGCATCTGTTCAAGAACTTGTGGAGGTTCAGCAAGATGACACGGGTCGCCGGGTTGCCCAACAGCAATTCGGAGCGGGCATTCGACATGTTCGTCAAGACTCGCAGCGTCATGGCAAAACACAAGGGCAGAGCAGGCGTGGTGTTCGCGACTGGCACGCCGGTATCAAACAGCATGGCCGAAATGTGGGTCATGCAGCGATACCTGCAACCGAAGACGATGGAAGCCTTTCAGGTGGGGATGTTCGACACCTGGGCGGGCAACTTCGGCGAGTCGGTAACGGCTCTGGAACTGGCTCCTGATGGCAGAGGCTACCGGATGCATACCCGTTTCGCGAGGTTCGTCAATCTTCCGGAACTGATGTCAATGTTCGGTGAGGTGGCGGATATTCGCACGGCGGAGATGCTGAAATTGCCGGTGCCGGCCGCGCACAAGGAAACAGTAACGATCAAGCCGACAGCTGACTTGAAAGCACTCGTCCAAACCCTCGTGGAGCGGGCAGAAGCAATAAGGAACGGCAACGTCAGTCCCTCTGTGGACAACATGCTGGCCGTTACCAACGATGGCCGCAAGGCTGCGTTGGACATGCGCCTGATCAATTCATTCGCCGAGGTAGAGAATGGCAAGGTGAACCATTGTGCCGAGAAAGTATTCGGTATCTGGGGGGAAACCATGCTGTTCCGTGGAACACAAATTGTGTTCTGCGACCTGTCCACTCCGGTGGAAAACGGGCGGTTCAGCGTGTATCAGGCGTTGCGTCAAAATCTGGTAGAGAGAGGCGTTCCAATCGAGGACATCGCCTTCATTCACGACTACGAGAGCGATTCCGCCAAGGAAGAGCTTTTCAAGGCCGCGCGTGATGGGCGTATCCGCATCCTTCTGGGCAGCACGCAGAAGATGGGGGTCGGGACAAACATCCAGACCCGACTGGCAGCACTGCATCATCTGGATGCCCCATGGCGACCATCTGATGTAGAGCAAAGGGAGGGGCGCATCATTCGCCAGGGCAACCTGAACGAGCGTGTGCGCATCTACCGTTATGTAACCGAAGGCTCGTTCGATGCCTACATCTGGCAGACGCTTGAGACAAAGGCGAGATTCATCGCACAAGTCATGCAAGGGGATACCGGGATGCGTAGCGCAGAGGATGTTGAATTGGCCGCGTTGTCTTATGCGGAGGTGAAAGCCTTGGCGTCGGGCAATCCGCTGGTGCTGGAAAAAGCGGGTGTCGATACCGAGCTTGCCAAGCTGTCGTTGCTCCGGTCTCAATGGGATCAGCAACAATGGCGCAACAAGCAGGAACTGGCGACATTGCCAGGTCGCATCGAGCGTGTCCAGGCCAGAATTACCGGCATTGAGTCCGACATGGATTCCCGACAAGACGTATCTGGTAGCAAATTCCTGATTGAAGTAGAGGGGAACCGCTATACAGACCGCGCCGAGGCGGGAAAGGCACTGTTGCACGCCGTGTATGGGATCAGGTCAGGCGGTGATCGGATAGTGGGTCAAATTGCCGGGTTCCGTGTTGCCGTGCAGTTGTCGGCATTACAGGAAATGGGCAGACAGCTGGTTGTCCTGGGAGGTGTCGAGTATCGGTGCGGCCAAGCGGAATCAGCGCAAGGTTTTGTGCGCGTGCTCGAAAACGCACTCAACAGGATGGAACAGTGGCTTCTGGAAGAGCAGGAGTATTTGGCCAGAACCGAGAAGCGCATGGCCGACATTCAGGCCGAAGCCGCAAAGCCGTTTGACAAGGCTGCGCGGTTGGAGTGGTTAAAACAACGGCAACGAGAAATCGAAGCCGAGCTCGATTTGAGCAAGGGCGAAAACACCGCTGTTGATGAAACAGAGGAAATAGCCTGAAGAAAATTCAAGCCGCCGCGTAATGCGGTGGCGCGAAGAGGCCGCTGGCCTTGCCGGAAGGTAAAACAGCATCAAGCATCGTTCCGGGCAACCGGTTCGGTTCAAGCAACCCCATGGGGACATTCATTGTCCCTCTGGGGCGTGGTGTCTCCATTTTTTTTGTTTTAAAAAAGGAGACACACCATGGCATTACAAGCACTCAAAAACATCAACCGTAGCGCAGCAGCCAATAACGAGCAGCCGCAGAGCTTCCCAGCAATGCTGGAACAGTTCAAGGGAGAAATCGCCCGCGCGCTGCCCAAGCACATCAATCCTGATCGCATGGCGCGTATTGCGCTCACGGCGTTCCGCATGACCCCGAAGCTGGGGGAGTGCGACCCGCGCAGTGTGTTTGCCGCCGTCATCCAGTCCTCGCAACTTGGGCTGGAAGTGGGGCTGATGGGCGAAGCTCACCTCGTCCCGTTCGGCAACCAGTGCCAGCTCATTCCGGGTTACACCGGACTGATGAAGCTGGCGCGCAACAGCGGATTGGTTCAGGACATCTATGCGCACGAGGTACGCATGAACGACACGTTCGCGCTGAAACTCGGCATGGAACGGAGCCTGGAGCACGAACCGCTGACTGCGCCGGGCGGCTTCCCCGCGTCTGATGAAGAGCGCGGAGAGGTGGTCGGCTTCTATGCGGTAGGCGTCCTCAAGGATGGTAGCAGGACGTTTGTCGCAATGGGTCGCAAAGAAGTTGAAAGCATCCGCGATGGCAGTCGCGGTTACCAGGCGGCCAAGAAGTACAAGAAGGAATCCGTCTGGGATATCGACTTTGCGTCGATGGGACTGAAGACGGTCATCCGGCGCATCTGCAAGTACTTGCCAAAATCACCCGAGCTGGCAACGGCACTGGCGATGGATGAAAAAGCGCATGCAGGCCAAGGTCAAAACCTGAATCTGAACGACGTGATCGACGGCTGTTACGCCCCGGTTGATGTCGCTGAGGAGGCGGAAGAGATCAAGGAAAAGCCACCCGCCAAAGCCGAGAGCCAACCGCAATCGGCAAGGGCGGCGAGCAAGCTCGAAAAGCTGGATAAGGCTATCGCGGCTTTGAAATCAACCAGCACTATTGAAGCATTGGATGAGGTCTATATCCGTGCCGAAGCGGATCTGGAGAATGCAGAGCTTGAAGTCGCGCTGCGCGAGTATCGAAAATGCAGAGACGCAATCACTGGAAAAAGCAGTTTGATTTAACCACCCTCACGGGGGCATCGCTCCCCTCTGGGGAATGGTGTCCTCTTTTTTTATGTTTTATCAAAGGAGAAATACCATGTTGAACAAAGTGCAATTAATCGGTCGTCTGGGCAAGGACCCGGAAATTCGTAACATTCAGGGGGACGAAACCGTCGCAAATGTTTCCCTGGCCACTTCCGAAAACTGGAAGGACAAGAATGGCGAAAAGCAGGAGAAAACCGAGTGGCACAACCTCGTGTTTTATCGCCGTCTGGCAGAAGTGGTTGGTGAGCACCTCAAGAAGGGCGCGCTAATCTATGTCGAAGGCAAGATCACGACCGAGAAGTATCAGAAAGATGGGGAGGATCGTTACGTCACAAAAATTGTTGTCTCCGAGATGAAAATGCTCGGCGGCAACAGGACGGATGGCGAGTCGCACGTTGTAGCACCCGCACCCGCTGCGTCTGCTGCCAACAAAGGCAAAACCACAAAGGCGGGCCAAAAGCCCAAATTTGACGAAGGCCCTTTCTAAAATCAACCACCCACCGGGGGAGTCATCCCCCAAGGGGTGCTTCTTTGCCGGTGGTTTTACAACCACCCGCCCACACGGGACACACCAATACATCCCGCCGGGTGCTTTGGCGTGTCCCATGCGGGATAGACCAAGGAGGCATCATGGAAGCGAAAGAACTGAAGTTGTTGGCCGCAGGACGCTGGGAAAGCATTGTTGCATCGCTCGCCCCGCAGCTTGATCAGGCAGTAGAGCGCACGCCGAATCATGTGCCGTGCCCCGTGCATGGCGGCAAAGATGGGTTCAGGCTGTTTCGGGATTTTGACGAGACAGGTGGCGGTGTGTGCAACACGTGCGGCATCCATCACGATGGATATTCGCTGCTCATGTGGGCGAATGGGTGGGATTTTCTCACTACCCACCGCGCCATACACGACATGCTGTTGGGAGGTGGCGAGAAGTATTACGCGCCCTTGCCGGCGAAAAAAACGTGTGTCAAAAAAGAGGAAAACAGGCAGGACATCCGCGATTCTCTGAATCATGTGTGGAAAGCCAGCATTCCTCTGACCTCACCCGAAGCACTGCCAGCGAGGCTGTATTTCGCGAACCGTGGCATCGGGCAGATCGACTATCGAAAGGTTGACGGCATGATGATCCGTTTTGTCCCTTCGCTTGAGTATTACGAAGAGGGAAGGCTGGTCGGCACCCATCCCGCCATTGTCACGATGGTGTGCGATGCAAGCGGTCGTCCTTCGACCGTGCATCGCTCATACATTACACGCGATGGCGAGAAAGCAGATGTCCCGTCTCCCAAGAAAATGATGCGGCACTGTGCCGACAATCTGTTTGGTGCGATGAGGATAGCAACACGGGGTGACAGCAGGGTATTGGCAGTAACAGAAGGCATCGAAACAGCGCTGGCCGTCATGGGTGCTTTTAACGTGACCGTATGGGCTGCCGGCAACGCCTACTTGCTGGAAAACTTCGTGCCGCCCAAAGGTGTTGATGTGGTGATCTATGCCGACAAAGACCGTCCTTCCAAGGTTCATCCGGAAGGTCACGGGTTGAGTTCGGCGAGGTCACTGGTCAAACGCCTGTGGAAAGAAGGTGTAAAGGCCAGCATCAAGTTGCCTGACACAGATATTCCGCGAGGGATGAAATCTGTTGACTGGCTGGATGTGGTCAATGGCGACGTGCATCAGGCACCCGCCAAAAAAACCGCCATACGGTAAGCAAGCCCGTCTCATGGGCATGCTTGTCCAAGGCAGTTTTACCCCGCTTGCGGGGCTTTTTATGACGCATTCGATGAGTGCGCCATAAAAAGAGAATTCATCCTCAAGGCTATGCCTTGAGCTGATATTGGCGGCTGACCAATCAAAACAAACAGAAGGCGAGCAATCGTCATAACTACCCAGCGGGGACACGTCCCCGACTAGGGTTTGTGTCCCTTTATTTATTTAGAGGAGGCACAAAAATGAATATCCAACATTGCAGCACACCTGACTTGTTGTCCGTACTGGTAGGAGAAGCGATGGCAAAAAAGCTGTCACAAGTTCCACTTTCCGTGCTGTTCGGAATGCGGACAAATCGTCAGGAAATGGTTTGCGAAAACGAAGCTCAGTATGTGCCCGCACCCATCATCTCGGCAGCCAAGGAGTTGTTTGTGCGGGCACTCGAAGAGGACATCAGCATCCATTCGACTTCCTTTAACTCACCCAACGTGGTCAAGGATTACTTGAGACTGGTGTTGGGTGGACGGCAGCAGGAAGTGTTTATGGTGCTGTTTCTCGATGCCCAACATCGTCTTATCGCCTCGGAAGAGATGTTTCACGGGACGTTGACACAAACCAGCGTGTATCCGCGCGAGGTGGTCAAACGCGCCCTGATACACAACGCGGCGGCGGTAATGCTGAGCCACAACCATCCTTCGGGAATGTCGGAGCCAAGCAGCTCCGACCGCATGCTGACTGATGCGCTGAAGCAAGCTCTCGGGTTGGTAGATGTTCGGGTTCTCGATCACATTGTGATCGGCGAGCAAGAAGCATTGTCTTTTGCCGAACGAGGGTTGATATGAGCGTGTCCGAATAAAGTTTGATTCAACCCACGCGGGGACACTTTCCCGCAAGGGGCAGGGTGTCTCCGCTTTTTTCATATAAAAGGGGGCACCATGTTTTTTGAAAAGACGTTAGACAAGCGTAGCAAAAAAGCGATGATCGATTTTGTGGCTGGCCATTACAGGTACAACACAATGAACAGTTGGAATCGCTCGACAAGCTATGCGCAAAACATAAAGTTGCACAAATTGGGTCTGACTTCCGAGCAATTGAACGCAGCATACGAGATGCTGCAAGCGGATTTTTGGGACGAAATAGACCAACCAATCGCAGACTTCACCTCGGAAATGAGCGGGAGATACACGATTGGAACCAATGGGCGATCCAGTGGCTACCTCGTTCTTTTCAACAGCAAGTATGAGTTGACTGGACACAAGTCGCACTGTCGCACCTGCGGCCAAAGAAATTACCGCTATGTTTATACACCTGACGCTACGGCAGAAGGCGTGATAACAGCTGCGGTGATTGCCAGGGATTACACCATTGGCAACAAGTGTGGCGCGTGCGGCGCTGAAGGCGAATTTGGCCGCGTCAATTACACGTTGCCACCAAAACGCTTATCCGTGTATCCCGGAAAGAGCTTCGACCAGAATGAGGATTTTTCTGAATGGTCGATGTCAGAACTTCGTAATCACGTTGAACTGGTTCGCCGGTTCGATCAGGCGTGTGACGAAATTCGGGATAATTTCATTGGGCTGATCGGGAGTTGCAAGGTTGTCGAAGAGGTTGTAATGATTCCCAAGACCGTGAAGCGGATTGAATGCTGCCACGCATCTTGAAATAAGTAATAAGCAATTCGTCGGTTAATTCGGCGAATTCAACCCACGCGGGGACACTTCCCCGCAAAGGGCAGGGTGTCTCCGTTTTTTTTCATGAATAGGAGAACACCATGCAAGAAAAATCAAATCGCGCCAACTGGGGCAAATTGTTTTCGGATGCACTTTCCTGCCCTGGAAAAGTTTCTGAGGCGTACTCGGTATTTCACGATTACAGCCTCGGCAATGCCATCCTCGCCGCTCTGCAATTAACCGTTAAGGGGTTGCCACTGTCCCCAATCGCTTCCTTCAATAAATGGAAGAAACTGGGACGGTGCGTGAAAAAAGGCGAGAAGGCAATTGCGTTGGTCATGCCTGTTACCGTCAAAACCAAGTCCAGTGATGAGGTTGAAAACGGTGCCGGATCAATTGACAACGCCAGTGAAGCCGGAAGTTCTGGACGCACGATGTTTGTGCTGAAAAATAACTGGTTTTCTTTGGATCAAACAGAGGGGGCGGACTACACCAACGAGGTGGTGATTCCCGAATGGAACAAGGCGCAAGCCTTGTCCGGGCTGGGAATCACGGAACAACGTTTTGAGTTGCTGGATGGAAACACGCAAGGGTATGCCATCCCCAACAAGAAACACCTTTCCGTGTCTCCCGTCGCGCTGATGCCGTGGAAGACACTTTTCCACGAAATGGCTCACTGCCTGATGCACTCGAAAGATGCGCAGATGGCGGATGGCGATTTGATGCGTAAAGACATCAAGGAGGCCGAGGCGGAAGCGGTGGCTTATCTGTGTTGCGCAACACTTGGATTGCCGGGGCTTGAAGAAAGTCGTGACTACATTCAGGGATGGTTGGGTTCAAAGGAGCAATCCGATGAATTCGGCAAAAAGAGCGCATCACGGGTTTTTTCAGCCGCCGACAAGATACTCAAGGCAGGCATCAAGTCTGCGCAAGTGGATGAGGTGAGCAAATGACCGATGAAAACTGGATTGACTTCACCAAGCCGGTCGGTGATGTTCATTTCAGGCTTGCCGCAAATTAAATGTAGTCAACTTTTTCCAATCACCCAACGGGGATACATCGATCCCCCTAGGGGCTTGGTCTATCCCTCAAGGGCACTAACCAAAGAGGGATACAAAATGGAACATCAAACAATCACCAACATCCGTGTTGGCAGCCTTCTGGCTGGAAACAATCCGCGTATATATTTCGATCCGGTAGAGATGGCGGAATTGGAAGCCTCAATCCTGGCAGCAAAAGGAGTGATACAACCGATTCTGATTCGTCCGGTCGAAGGCGGATACGCAATCGTAGCCGGTGAACGTCGCGCTCGCGCATCAAGAAAGGTATTTGGCGATGACTATGAAATTCCGGTCATCGCCAAAGCGATCTCTGCCGAAGAGGCCGATGACATGGCGCTGATTGAGAACACCCAACGCGCCAACATGAGTCCCACCGAAGAAGCCGCAGCAGCAGCCAAGATTCTCGGTCGTTGTGAAGGCAACAGAGATGAGGCAGCAAAGCGTCTTGGTTGGTCACGCAGTACGCTGGATAAGCGTCTTGCGCTGATGAACTGTAGCCCGTCCGTGATGACTGCTCTCAATGAACGCAAGATCCAATTGGGTCATGCCGAATTGCTGGCGGCGGCACCGAAGGACAGACAGGAAAAGGCGATTGTGAACCTGCTGGCTCAAACAACACTTCCGAGTGTTGCTGAATTCAAAGCAGGATTGGAGGAAATTTCACGGTCGATGGCATTGGCAATCTTCGATAAAGCAGACTGCACAAGCTGTCACCACAACAGCGGGAACCAGCAAGCATTGTTCGCCGAAGCCGTCTCTGGCGGGCATTGTACCAACAGCGAGTGTTTCAATAAGAAGACTGAGGATGTGTTGGAAGCCAAGAAAAAATCCTTGGAAGAGAACTATCCTCGCGTTGTCATCGTCCGACAGGGCGAAAACAACACGGTCATCAAGGTGATCGCAGAAGGTGCAACCGGCGTTGGTGATGAGCAAGCAGCGGCATGTCGTAGTTGCAAGTCGTTCGGAGCGGCAATCAGCGCGATACCCGGTAAAGTGGGTAACGTGTATGAGTCACAATGCTTCGATACCTCATGCCACACGAAAAAAGTGGGTGAACGCTTGTTGGCGGAAAAGAAAGCGGCTGCAAAGCCTGCGACTGCTCCAACAACGGCTAAACCTGCTGGTTCAACGCCTGTAACCGGGAAGGGCGCGGAGAAATCCACTGCCACTTCCAGGGCTATCGTGACATCTGTTCAAGACACGCAGCGTGTCGTGGACTATCGGATCGGTGTCTGGCGCAAGGCGTTGAAGAAAGAACTGTTCGCAGATCCACATAAGAACCTGTGCATGCTCATCGGAATAATGATGACGCGCGGCGGAACGAATGTGTCATCTACAAAACTGGCATCCGGTTTTGAAACGATGACATCGCAAAAGCCCCCCGTCAGTAATGTCGGCGAAGCTGCTGTGATGGTGGCGGAAGTTGACGACAAGGTGCGCTCGCAGATGTTGTCCGGGATCGTAATTTCAATCACGAATAGTATCGAGAAGTCGCATCTGCCTGAAATGCTCAAGTTCATGCAAGTGAACTTGGTAAAACACTGGAAGTTGAACGCAGAATTCCTTGATCTGCTCACCAAGAGTGAGATAGAGGTGATTGCGGAAGAGCTTGGTCTGAAAGCCGCGCTTGGCGAGAAATACGCCAAAGCGAAAAGCGGCAAGAAGGACGAGTTCATCAAAGCGCTGATGGAGATTGAAGGCTTCGTGTACGAAGGCAAAGTTCCCAAGGTGCTGAAACATGCAGTAGATTAAACTTCACCCACCCCTTCGGGGGTGGGTTTTTCAAAGCACATTGGAAGATGTGTTTTGAAAAGCGGATTCACACCCGGCGCTTATTGCGCTGAGTTGATATTGGTGGCTGGCCAATCCAAACAAACAGAAGACACGCAAGTGTCAATGAATCACCCAAAGCAGCGCTCACCCAAGCGGGGACATCGTTCCCCTTGGGGCATGGTGTCCCTTTTTTCGTTTCACCAAAAAGGAGATTCACCATGTTCTCAGCACTTCAACCATTGCTGGCCAATTTGGCTAGTTTAACTATCGCGCTGGTCAACAATACGGATGGCACCATCACGGTGACTGTTACACCGTATGGTGGCAAAGCGGGCAACGTTCTCGACACCCCATTGTCTCTCACCGGCACTGCCGCCGAGTTCGATGATGGGTTCGTTGAGCATCTCAATAGCTATGTGCCCAAGCGTCAAACCTTGGCCGACCAACTGGCTGCTACAGAAGCGATTCTGGAAGCGGCACAGAAGGAAGCTGCCGACAAAGCGAAGAAGTCGATCGCCAAGCCAGCAAAAACGGCATCTCCCACTACCACGGACAACCCCGAAGGATCGGATGATGACAATGAAGGTGATGATGACACTGGCGCGAGCTGTACTGCACCGGCTTCAACAGAACCGACATCAATAACTTCCGCACCTGCGGCTTCGACAGAAGCCAAGGGTTTGTGGGAATAAGGGGGGGACGAAATGGCTATCCAAACCACAATACTGAATCGCACCTTTGCGTACAGCGGCTTGACCCTTCCTGATCCTGGGAAAGGTTTGTCGCTGGAAGAAGTCCGCGATGTCTATGCAGCCACCTACCCCGAACTGATCTCGGCCTCCATCGAGGGGCCGGAAAAGAAGGGGGACAACTTGGTCTACACGTTCAAAAAGGGCGTGGGGACGAAGGGCTGATCATGGGGTCATCACTGAAGGCAAGGATTAAAGCCTTATCCAAGGATGACTCCTCAACCAAGCAGGCAGGGCTAGTGATAGCCCCGTTTGTTTCCAAGGAGGAGCAATCATGCGTCAAAGCATTGGTTCAACTCGTGCGCTCGTCAAAGAGCACGCAGCAGGAAGATCTGTTGCTACCTCCTTCGGGAGCGCTGCCACTGGTTTTCTGACGCTACCTTTTATTGCTCGGCACGTACCGGTTACTTCGGCGATTGATGAGGGTGATGGAAGATGGTTGCAGACGGCCAAGTTGTGCGCAGAGCTGGTTGAGGATGACGAACTCGATATCCATGACAAGACATCGGCGCGCGACATCATCGGTCAATCATTATCTGTGTGGGCTTCAAAGCACTGCGCAGAGATACAAATGCTGGATAAATTCGAGCTTGTCGCAAGTCTGGATCGAGATGCTTTCGGTCTGGATTACCAGGGTGAGCCAGAAAAGAAACTACTGTACATCGGGTTTCAATCACAGCAAACAACGCCATACATCAACGTCAAGGCGAAAGTCGAGATGTTGGAGGCGGTACATCCGGGTCTCGGTCGAACCGCAGTCAGTATCGCGGAATTGGCCGGTTATCGGACGTTCACGGCGTTCACGCCGCAAGTGGCTCTTCATTACGCCTCATACCTGTACTGGTGTGGGACGGACAATGATGAAGATTTCAAAGAGGAGATGGGAGCAGTGGGTGATGAGGGCGAGCTTGACGAAGATACATTGTTGCCAAGCCAGTTCTTAGCGTCATTCCCAAGCTACCTCGTCAGCGGCGAAAACCTTGAACGTGATGTGATTCAACGTATCGCAACCAGCACGGATACGGCAGGTGAAACGGCGCGGGTCATCTTGTCCGTCATGGACTTGATCGATCAGGATGCCAGATTGCCTTACCTCAATAACTTCTATGGGGAGCCGGTCTTCTTTTCCTGCTACATGGGGACAGGAGACGACATGCTGGGTCGTGTGATTGATGACTTTTATCAAAGCACGAGCGACGGCGGTGAATATACCGACATTTATGGAGTGGCTGAAGTCGCATTCAACAAGAGGGCTTTTCTGAAATGGAAGGCAGAAATGGAGAAAGGCTTCGCGCTCTACACACAACTTGATCGCCTGATGCGCTGCATCGGTGATGTTCAATAAAGGAGGCATCATGCAAATTCAAGCAGCATGCGTGTCTGGCGCACAGAAGGTGTATGGAATGTCACACGCGATCCTGTTGTATGGCGAACGCGGCGGGCAGACAGTATTCGCTTCAGTGCATGACATTCAAACAGGCAACGAGGGCGTAACAACCATCGCAGCGGGTACACCGGTCTCCAAGACTGGTCTCGTGAAAATGATGCAGACCCTCGTGCCGGAGGATTACGCGCCGGCAGAGTTGTTGGGGAATCACATCCTCGCCAAAGGGAGCGACCACCTCGCGTGGTACTGCAAACCCCAGAAGCGTCAGGTATGGTTCAAAAACGATGAGATTGGGCAAGATATAAGCGCAAATACCCATCAACCTGGGCTGGTGTTCATCACCGGCAAGGGGCATTGGTATGTGTTCGCCGTCAAAGGCAGCAAGCGTCCGACATCGAGCACGCCACTGTATGTGGCTCCATACCTCAACGTTTGGAAAGGTGGCCGCATCTGTACTGGCAACATCGAAACGCCGAAGGGCGAATTGAAGTTCAGTACGG
>CAIQPV010000422.1 GCA_903873725.1 uncultured Nitrosomonadales bacterium | reverse complement strand
GTCATCTCTGTGCTCACCGTGGACTAGGTGGCCGAATGTTCATGGAATCGGTGACCGAATGGTCGCGTAATACGCACTGTGCAGCGTCTATATGCACTTTTTACTTCAGCGGCAACACCTATCCATGCCCGCTGCTTATTCCAAATTATGGGATGATTAGATTAGTTTATTACGGCAAATAGAGCAATTGCGAATTCACAAGAATTGACCTTGCCCCTTTCCCAATACTTCATGGACAATCTTGTCGCCGGGTTCATGATAAGCGACTTGCGAGTTATACCGGGTTCGCACATGAACAATTAACGGCCCTTAATGACCTCGTGAGCCAAAGCGATAATCTGACGCGTGGCCGTTTCGGCTGTATAAGGTGAAGCGATTCCCGAGTCGGCAAGATCGTTTTTCATCCAGCGCGCATGCAGCTCTTCAAGTGCTGTTGCTATCGAATCCACGTCATCTGCCGTTACTGCCCAGTGCCCCAGTTCGCGCAGCATGCGCCCCATTTGCGGGTTTTGCCAAACCAGTGCCAAGTTCGTGTTCAGCGACTTCCAAATCACACTGGGCTTGCAGGTTCATCCATGTTGCGCGGACGTGCCGAACAGGTGGCCAACGCGAATAGCTGTATCGGCGCATTTCTCATCATGGCAAAAGTCCGGTCAATTCCGGGTAATCCTTGAAAACGCTATCAAGCGTAAGCAGCGTCGCACCTGTTTCAATAGCTGTTGTCGGGTTCTATCCAGCGAATCCAGATATGTGTATCAAGAAGAATCACTTTAGCACATCCCAATCCTCTTCCGGTACAACTGGAGACATGATGTTGCCGATGATTCGTGTGCCTTTGAGTTTGGGAGATGGCCTGCGTCTAACCTCTTCTGCCACAGCTTCACCGGACATCACTTCTTCTTCAACAGGCATGACGATCACCTCCACTCGCGTGGCTTTAATGCGGATGCTGGGCTGCTCGCTGTATAGTTTCTGTTGCCCATTGATTAAGGCTTAGTCCGCTCATTTGGGCTGCCACCAATGCAGCACTGTGTACCTCGGGCGGAACCCGCAACATCAACTTTCCTGAAGCGGGCTTATTGGGCGATTGTCCGATCTTTTTACAAGCGTCCAGATAATCATCCACGGATTCATGGAAAGCCAGCTCAAGCTCTGCAACTGATGTGCCATGAAAACCCACCACATCCCGAATACCCGCAATACGCCCCGTAAAAATATGGTCTTCATTATCGTATTCGATACGGGCTGCGTAGCCTTTGTAACTCATGGAATTCATGGTTTAATCTCCAGTTCAATCAGAAAATCACGGACTGCTTCCACACGGTAGCGGAAGGCTTCTTTTTGTGGATGAGGGCGATGAAAATAAGCCCGCACACCGTCTTTTTCAAAGGTGACAGAAGAGCCGTTCCCTTCGATCACACGGCAACCGACAGCCACAAGCAAAGCTTCGATGCGCGCCCATGCAATGTTGCCGTTGATCGGATTGGCAAAAATCGTTGCCAGCGTTTTGCGTTGCGTGCTGTTCATGCTTGCAATATAGCAAGCGTTTTGGCTTGATGCAAGCAATATTTGCAAGCATACTGTCCTGATGGAGCCATGCGAACAAGGGCTTCACTTCAAGGTCAATCTTGTCGCATAACAGGAGACATGATGTTGCCGATGATTCGTGAGCCTTTAAGTGTGGGAGATGGCCTGCGCCGAACCTCTGCTGCCGCAACTTCAAAAGAAACAATTAAATTAACGATGCTTTAAGACCCCGCGCGCCAAGGCAATAATCTGGCGCGTGGCCGCTTCGGCTGTATAAGGTGAAGCGATTCCCGAGTCGGCAAGATCGTTTTTCATCCAGCGCGCATGCAGCTCTTCAAGTGCTGTTGCTATCGAATCCACGTCATCTGCCGTTACCGCCCAGTGCCCCAGTTCGCGAAGCATGCGCTCCATTTGCGGGTTTTGCCAAACCAGCGCCATGATCGGGCGTTGTGTCCAAAGATACTCGTACATTTTCGAGGGGATGTATTCTTCACAGAAGGGAACAGTGCCGTGTAACAGCAATAAACAGTCCGCTGCGTTCATGCGCTTGAGGACTTGATCTCTGCCGCTCTCTCCGGTTTTCGGGTCGGTCTCAAGACGACCAAATTGTTCAATAATCTCAGGGTGTGGAAAATCTCTCAAGGCGCGTGCAGAAACTGCATCGATCCCGCCACCGTATAGATGCAGACGGATGAGATCGGAAGAGCACACG
>CAIQPV010000421.1 GCA_903873725.1 uncultured Nitrosomonadales bacterium | reverse complement strand
TAAATAGCAAAAAAATACGCTGTCCATCAATACCATTTAATTTTGGTCAGATACCTCAAACGAGTGCGACACATAATCCTGCTGCTAGACGAAAATTAGTCTGCCAGTGTGGTCAGGATGATGTCCGCTATCAGTCCTGTTGCGGTCATTCAGTGTATGATAACTCTGAGATTTTGACAGTCTCCTGACGGCCAATGGCCGTCATACATGGGTGTCCGTTATGGCAGAGCGAAATAGGTAAGATTAACCGCAGTTTCTGCCTTTAAAGGCCGTCCGTTGACCTGCATCGGGATCATTCTCTGCTAAAGCTGACCCACCTTAATCAGTACTTTACAAGTGTAAAGAAATGCTTTACAGTTCTGCCATGATTGAATCATTCATGCACAAAGGGCTGGAAGAGCTTTTCGATAAGGGCAAGAGCGCCAAGGTACAGGCATCATTGGTAGATCGCGTTTCGAGACGACTGGATGCCATCGATACAGCCAAGACCCTTGAGGCATTAAATATTCCAGGCTTTGATTTCCACCCCCTGCATGGCAAACCAAAGCGTTACAGCGTCCATGTAAATGGCCCGTGGTGCATCACCTTCGAATGGGAAGGCGAGAATGCGTTTCGGGTCAACTTGGAAAACTATCATTAGGAGGCATTATGCGTACACGCACACCAACTCACCCCGGCGCAATTTTGCGCGAAGATGTTTTACCCGAACTCAATATGTCAGTTAGCGCTTTTTCACGCAGCCTTGGCGTTTCGCGTCAAACTCTTCATGCTGTTCTGGCGGAACGCAGTGGTATTTCTCCTGAAATGGCACTCCGCTTGGGGGTATTATTGGGTAATGGTGCTCAACTATGGGTGGACATGCAAACAAAATATGACTTGTGGCAAGCAGAAGCCAAGCTACACGATGTGTTGCAACAGATGCATCGTATTACCGCCGATCACGCAGTTGCTTGACTAGGGTTGGCAGTTTGTTATCGTACAAGTGTCTCTGGCGGCGGTAAAGGGTGACTGCCTCAGTCCGGCACAACCTGTTATTACGTCATGTAGAAATACTCGGGCATCAGGTTCAGGGCAGGTAGTTGCCGTTCAGGAATTACTAATAAACTTACTGTTCGCACGCTAAGGAAGTAACCACCTAACTATAAGACTAACTCGGGATATCCATCTCGCCCGATCGCATGAATTCCAGAAATTCTCGCCCTCGATATCGCAGAGTCTGTTGGATGCTCAGTAGCGTGGCGTAGTCGCGTGTCCCTTTCGGAGAACTTGTGTTGATGACGTTCCTCATGCGTGTGAAGGCTCTAACGGCATGCTCAGCATTGTTATTGTTCCATGGTACACCGTCGTATAACAGGAACGTGAATAGTTTGTCCTTGTTTTTCTCTATGCGTTTCTGGAGCGCACGTCCAACCTCGGTTGCGCAATTCATCCCAACGACGTGTTCGATGAATCCTTCCGCAGACTTACGGTGTCTACCAAAGTGTTGAGCCTTTAATCCGTATCGGTCGACCGTTTCGACAATTTCACGAAGCAGTAAGCCGAAACGTCCGGCGATGGCTTTGAGCTCCTCGTCGAACGGATTCTTGTTGAGGTCCTCGTTGATGTCGCGCATCAGGTGGATGAGGCATTTTTGCTGGGGGCAGGGAACAGAGTCATATGCCGCATAGAAATCAGATACGAGCATCCCTTTGAACCCGTCCAACATATCTTCTAGGATGGTGCAAAAGCTAAAAGCCTGAAATACTCCCCAGATGGAAAGAACAAGCACCATGACTATGAGGGGTTAAAGGCAGCAAGGATCGCTACGCGATGCTTTCTCCTGTTCTGCTCGAATGCCTGCGTACCTGGTGGAAGACGGCGCGGGCTCAAGGCAAGATGCTTCCCGGCGGCTGGCTGTTCCCCGGCCAGAATCCGATTGATCCGATGAGTTCCCGGCAACTTAATCGGGCTATCCATGCCGCAGCAGAAGTGGCGGATATCGACAAGCGCGTTTCGATGCACACCTTGCGCCACAGCTTTGCCACCCACCTGCTGGAACAGAAGACCGATATCCGGTTGATTCAAGTGCTGCTCGGGCACAAGAAGCTAAACACCACGGCGCTGTACGCGCAGGTGGCCACCGATCTTTTGCGCGAGGTGATCAGCCCGCTGGAGACCCTGCCTCCCGTATAGATTGCGACCATCGTGCGTCCCGCACTGGAGGTCGCGGATAGGCTTCTAACTCCCCGTTAGAACTTTACATTGCCCCAGGTTTAGGCTTGGGGGATTTTTTTCGACTTAAATTTGAAAACTATTTCGCAATAGCTGAACATGGAATAGACTACGGTCAATATGGATAATAAACTTCCTTCGGTCTACGTAGAAACCTCAATCGTTAGCTATCTTACAGCACGGGATAGCAGTTCCTTGCTTGGTGCGGCTCACCAACTGATAACACGCAGATGGTGGGATCGTCGCAGCCTTTATTGTTGTTTTATTTCTGATGTGGTTATCAGGGAGTGTCGAGCAGGTGACCCTTCTGCCGCACAACTCAGATTGGACTCAGTGCGTGAGTTTTCATCCTTGGCAATCAGTGACAAGGCCATTGAAATTGCTGAAACACTGTTGGCAAAGGCCATTGTTCCAAAGAAGGCTGCTGAAGATGCCTTGCATGTGGCTATTGCCACAACTCACGGCATGGATTTCTTGCTAACATGGAACTGTCGCCACATTGCCAATCCGGTCATTCAATCACGAATAGCCGAATATCTTGAAAGTATAGGTTTGCTTTTACCGTTTATTTGTACACAGGAAGAGTTGCTAGGAGAAGAAAATGAATGATGAAATCATTGCAGAAGTAAGGGAGATCAAAGAAGCCTTAGCCGAAGAATCCGGATTTGATATTCGGCGTATTGCTGAAGAGATTCGAAAATCGGAAGTTCAAAGTGAGGCAGATGGGTGGAAACACATTGCCGCCCCGTTGTCACCTTTGTCAGACTCAGCATTTCAGCGGACTCGTTTCACGCACCGTTGAATTGAATTCTTTGATCGGTACAGCAAGTTATTAATGTGAAGAAATAGGTCACGGACAAACAAGGGCAGATGTTTTTTGGCTCTTTCCTATCCGCTATTTTAGGCAGTAACATCTGATGCACTAAGAAGCACTTCTAATAGCTGACAATTTTAGGAAACGCAGACGTATCACCTCAATGGAATTTTGTATCAAAATTGGCCAAAAATGTGAGGGTAACAGTAAGGGTAATTGTGTGATTGTAATATTAAAAACATATGAAAACAGTATGTTATAACAAATTGACGTATCCGATGAGGATACGGGATTTTCGCCGGTTCGGTTTTACCGATGTGTTGTTTCCCGGTCGCGAGGTCAGAGACGAATGATGGGAAATCCTGAATGAAGCTGGCCGAATTAAGTTCCTCGCGCGTCTATCTGAGCTTCGCCTGGTCGACAGTCGCCATGGTGCTGATCCTGGTAATCGGCACGGTAGGTTACCGCCTGATAGGCGGCCCGGAATATAGCTGGGTGGATTGCTTCTACATGACCTTCATTACCGTGGCCACGATAGGTTTCGGCGAGATCGTCGATCTCTCGCAAAGTCCCGGCGGGAGAATATTCACCGTATTCATTGCTGTTGCGGGCATCGGGACGATGACTTACATGTTATCCACCCTTACGGCGTTCATACTGGAAGGTGACATCAACCAAGTTTGGCGGAGAAAGAAAATGCAGAACAAGATCGAGAAGCTGAAAGACCACTATATTGTTTGCGGCGTGGGGCGGGTGGGTAGCAACGTGGCGCATGAACTGGTGACGACTGGACGGCATTGCGTGGTCGTGGATACGGATTTGCAGCACATCGAAAGTTACCAGGTCAGGCACCCGGAACAGTTATACCTGCACGGTGACGCAACCGACAATGATGTTCTCATTGCCGCAGGAATCAGACATGCGCGCGGGGTGTTCGCTGTGGCGGCGGACGACAGCCAGAATCTGGTGATCAGCCTCAGCGCCAAACAGCTCAACCCGAACCTGCGGGTGGTGGCACGATGCCATGATGTGAAGAATATTGAAAAAACCCGCCGCGCTGGCGCGGACGAGATCGTGTCACCGGACTTTACCGGGGGCTTGCGTATCGTGTCGGCAATGGTTCGTCCCCATGTGGTGTCATTCCTCGACGACATGCTGAAGTCCGACAATAATCTGCGCATGGAGGAAATAATCATTTCAGCCGGGTTTTCCGGCAAACCGCTTTCCATGCTGTATTTTGCCTCGAACGACTATATCGTTCTGGCAGTCCGGCAAGACCGGAAGTGGGTGTTCAACCCATCCCCGCAACATGTCGTAGATGAAGGCGACGCATTGATGGTGATGACTACCCCGCACGGTCGCACCAGGCTGGAACACTTGATACAGGGAGTGGTTTGATTAGGAACGTGAAAGGTGAAAAGTGAAACGCAAAACCAGTGCGGTTCCACGCTTCACTTTTTACAACTATTCTTACCGCGAAATCAGCTCGCGCAGCACGTAAGGGAGTATCCCGCCGTGACGGTAATAGTCCACCTCGATCGGGGTGTCTATGCGTAACAGCAGGGCTACCTGCTGTGTACTGCCATCCTTGCGATTGATGGTGAGCAGCACATCCTGCTGCGGCTTCAGGTTTTCGTCTATACCGCTGATGTCAAAGGTTTCGTCACCGCTAAGGTTGAGCGAGGCGGCGTTGTCAGTTCCCTTGAACTGCAAAGGCAGCACTCCCATTCCCACCAGATTGCTGCGGTGGATGCGTTCGTAGCTTTTTGCGATTACCGCTTTTACTCCCAGCAGTTGCGTGCCTTTAGCCGCCCAGTCGCGACTGGATCCGGTGCCGTATTCTTCCCCGGCGAAGATCACTGTCGGCGTGCCGGCGGCGATGTGCTTCATCGCCGCATCATAGATTGCCATCTTCTCGCCGTGGTACAGCGTGTAGCCGCCTTCCACGCGGCTACCGTCGGGATTGGGCTCCAGCATCAGATTCTTGATGCGCACGTTGGCGAAGGTACCGCGCATCATTACCTCATGGTTGCCGCGCCGCGAGCCGTAGCTGTTGAAGTCTTTTACGGCCACCCCGCGCCCTTGCAGGTATTTGCCTGCCGGCGTGGAAGGCTTGAAGCTGCCCGCCGGGCTGATGTGGTCGGTGGTGACCGAATCGCCGAGGATGGCCAGCGCCTTCGCATTGTGTATCTCGCCGATGCTGCCGGCAGCCATGCCGAAGTTTTCAAAGAATGGCGGGCAGGCGATGTAAGTGGAATCATCCCACTGGTAAATGTTGCCGGTTGACGCGGATATTGCATTCCACAGCGGCAGGTCTTTGGTCAAATTGCTATACAGTTCGCGATATACCGCAGGATCGGCGGCGTATTTCATCACCGTCTGAACTTCCGCGCTGTTCGGCCAGATGTCGCGCAGGAACACGGGTTCACCTTCTTTGCCAATGCCCAGCGGTTCCGTGTCGAGGTTAATGTTGACCCGTCCCGCGATGGCATAGGCGACCACCAGCGGCGGCGAGGCCAGGAAGTTTGCCTTGATGTTGGCGTGGATGCGCGCCTCGAAATTACGGTTGCCGGAAAGCACGGCGGCGGCAATCAGGTCGTTCGCGACAATGGCTTCTTCCAGTTGCGAATCCAGCGGGCCGGAATTGCCGATGCAGGTGGTGCAACCGTATGCCGCCAGGCCGAAGCCGAGTTGCTCCAAAGATTCCAGAAGCCCGGCCTTCGACAGGTATTCCGTTACCACGCGCGAGCCGGGGGCGAGCGAAGTCTTGATGTGCGGTTTGACGCTCAAGCCTTTCGCCACGGCCTTCTTCGCCAGCAAACCCGCCGCCAGCAGCACGCTCGGGTTGGAAGTGTTGGTGCAGCTCGTGATCGCGGCGATCAGCACATCTCCGTGGCTGATTTCGAGATTTGGCTTGCCGGTGGAGTAATGCAGCGCCAGTTTGTCCTGGCTCTGGTTGAACCCGTTTTCCGCGACGGGCTTGGAAAACAGCGTATTGAATGTCTCCTTCATTTGCGACAAGGCCACGCGGTCTTGCGGGCGTTTCGGCCCGGCCAGAGAAGGGACGATGGTGCTCAAATCGAGTTCCACAACGCTGCTGTAATCAATCTCCCCTGCTTGCGGGATGCCATACAAACCTTGCGCCTTGAAGTAGCACTGGAAGGCGTCCACTTCCTCGTCGGTGCGCCCGGTGTAGCGCATGAAGTTGACGGTGACGTCGTCCACCGGGAAGAATCCCATGGTGGCGCCGTATTCCGGGGCCATGTTCGCAATCGTGGCGCGGTCGGGCAAGGTGAGTGCTTCAGTGCCCTCGCCGAAGAACTCGACAAATTTGCCCACTACCTTTTGTTTGCGCAGCAGTTCTGTGACGGTCAATACCAGATCAGTGGCAGTAACGCCCTCGCGCAGCTTGCCCTTTAGGTGTACGCCGACCACATCCGGCGTCAGGAAATATACCGGCTGGCCAAGCATGCCCGCTTCGGCCTCAATGCCGCCCACGCCCCAGCCGACCACGCCGATGCCGTTGATCATGGTGGTGTGGCTGTCTGTGCCGACCAGCGTGTCCGGGTAATACACCCCGTCCTTTTGCTGCACGCCGCGCGCCAGATATTCCAGGTTGACCTGATGCACGATGCCGATGCCGGGCGGCACCACCTTGAACGTGTCGAATGCCTGCATGCCCCATTTCATGAACTTGTAGCGCTCATTGTTGCGCTCGAATTCTATCTCCATGTTCAACCGCAACGCATCCGGGCGGTTGAAGTAATCCACCTGAACCGAATGGTCTACCACCAGATTCACCGGCACCAGCGGCTCGATGATCTTGGGGTCTTTGCCCATTTTTGCGGCGGCATCGCGCATCGCCGCGAGATCGGCCAGCAGCGGCACGCCGGTGAAATCCTGCAACACAATGCGCGCCACCACAAAGGGAATCTCTTCGGTGCGCGGCGCATTCGGCTGCCAGTTTGCCAATTGGCGGATGTGCGCTTCACTCACTTTTTTGTCGTCGTAGTTGCGCAGCACCGCTTCCAGCACAATGCGGATTGAAACCGGCAAGCGCGAAATCTTGCCTATGCCCGCAGCTTCCAGCGCGGGCAATGAATACAGGGAACCGGTCTTGCCGCCGGCGAGGTTGAAGGTCTGGCGGGTATTAAACAAATTATGTGACATGGTGAATCTCCATAATATTGGTACGAAGTGGAACTGTAATTATAACTCGGTCTTGGGAACTGCAATCCATGGAGTTTAAAGTTATCTATAAAGAGGCCGGTTGTTGCGAGTTCGGCGGCTTCGCAACCACGACCTGCCCCTTGCGGGTAAAATCTGCAACCATTGCTCAACCGGCCAACCCGATCAGGTCATTAAATGGCACTTTCCTGGAACGAAATCCGCAGCCGCGCCCACGAATTTTCCAAGCGCTGGGACGGCGAAAGCTCGGAGCGGGCCGAAGCGCAAAGCTTCTGGAACGAGTTCTTCTCGGTATTCGGCATCGTGCGCAAGCGTGTTGCCGTGTTTGAAAAACAGGTTGAAATTACCCGCGCCGGGCATAAGCTCAAGCATGGCCGCATTGACGCTTTCTGGAAAGGCGTATTGCTGATCGAGCATAAAAGTCTGGGGCAGGACTTGAACCGTGCATTTGCCCAGGCCGCCGATTATTTCGACGGGCTGCTTGAACGCGACCTGCCGCGCTACATCCTCGTTTCCGATTTCGCGCGCTTCCGTCTTTACGATCTTGAATCCCCTCTCCCGCGAGCGGGAGAGGGTGGCGCGGCAGCGCCGGGTGAGGGCTATACCGAATTTCGCCTCGCCGACCTGCACAAACGCATCAAGCATTTTGCTTTCATCGCCGGCTATCGCACGCAAACCATCACGGCGCAGAACCCGGTCAACATCAAGGCCGCCGAACGCATGGGCAAGCTGCACGATGCGCTCAAGGCGGCAGATTATCAGGGCCACCCGCTCGAAGTACTGCTGGTGCGCCTGCTGTTCTGCCTGTTCGCGGAAGATACCGGCATCTTCCAACCTGCCAGCGCCTTCCGCGCCTGGATAGAAGAGCGCACCGCGCCCGACGGCACAGATCTCGGCGCGCAACTGACGCTGTTGTTTCAAGTGCTCAACACGCCGGAAGGCCATCGCTCAAAATCGCTGGACGAACAGATCGCCTCTTTTCCTTACGTCAACGGCAAACTATTCGAGGAAATGCTGCCCATCGCCTCGTTCGATCTCGCCATGCGCGAAGCGCTGCTCGACTGTTGCGC
>CAIQPV010000420.1 GCA_903873725.1 uncultured Nitrosomonadales bacterium | reverse complement strand
TGGTTTTGTAGGTTGGGTTAGGCGACTTTATGCCGTAACCCAACATGATCAAGCTGGCGACCTTCAAAACTGTTGGGTTACGCGATGAAACTGCTAACCCAACCTACGAAAAAACTGGTGTTACAGGGTACTAGCAGTGCGTTCCAGCAAAACCGTTACCGTTCGCGGTGAGCTTGTCGAACCGTTTTCTCTTGTAAAGCAAACCTTCGACAAGCTCAGGCCGAACGGGTCATTTTTGAATGTTTTAATGAAACGCACTACTGGATTGTCACACAATCAGACTTTAGTCTTAAAAAAATGGAACTTTAGTCTTATGCTAATTAAGCTGATAGCCCGTGGTGTCTTTGTCTGAGATTGTCGACAATGCCGCCCAATGCCATTTTCCTATTGCAAATATATTGGCAGTGCTAAAATGCCCCGACAAATAAACCAATTCAACTGTAACTATTTATAAACCAATGAAACAAAAAGATATTTGTCAAACCACCTTTCAACTTCAGGAGATGCAAATGATTCGTCAAGCTCGTACCCCAATACTATTCAGTGCCACCGTTGCCGCAATTACACTGGCTTTCTCTCTCAGTGCATCCGCTGCTGTCGATGTAGATGGCGCTAAAGAACTGGCCCGTGCGAATAACTGTTTCAAGTGCCACGGTATTGACAAGGAAAAAGACGGTCCTGCCTGGAAAAAGGTAGCTGAAAAATATCGCGGCAAACCCGAGGCAGAAGCAAAATTGATTCACCATATAACATCAGGAGAAAAAGCAAAGTTCCCTGATGGTCATGAAGAAGATCACAAAAATATCCAGGGCAAAGCACCGCCTGAAGCAATCAAGAACCTCGTAGATTTTATTCTTTCGCTCTAGTTGATACAGCAAACCGTTCGGCTTGAGACTGAAGCGTGGATTCTTTCGCACAAATCGCATGTTGGTTGCACTAACGAAGATTCTTGGATGAGATATTAATGAAACCAGTCCGACTATTGATCATAATTTGTGCGCTCATTGCCGGCCTGTGCGGGGTTTCAACCGCACAGGCAGATAGTTCCTCCGCAGCTACATGGGATGCGGAGGCGGCCCTGAAAAAAGACCAAATATGCACCCGATGCCACGATGAAAGTGAAACCAAGCCGATTCTGTCCATCTATCAGACCAAACATGGTGTAAGGGTTGATTCACGCGCGCCCAATTGCCAATCGTGCCACGGCGAGAGCGATAAGCACTTGCATGGTGATCCGAATGTGAAAGGGCGTGCGCCACCGGACGTCGTTTTCGGAACCAAGAGCGGAACCTCCGGTGACTTTGCACCCAAGGACGCGAGTGAGCAAAATGCCGCCTGTCTTTCCTGCCACAAAAAAGATTCAAAACGCTCGCACTGGGAAGGAAGCACACACCAGAGAGAAAATGTGACCTGCGCCTCTTGCCATGTCATTCACAATGGTGGTCACGATAACGTCCGCGACAAACGCACCCAGCCCGATGTCTGCTTTAACTGTCACAAAGAGCAGCGCGCGTTAATCAACAAACCTTCGCACCATCCTGTTCCGGAGGGCAAGATGGCTTGCTCCGATTGCCACAACCCGCATGGATCGGTCGGACCGAAACTCATGAAACGCGATAGCGTAAATGAAACCTGTTACACCTGCCATATGGAAAAACGCGGCCCCTTCGTGCATAGCCACGAACCCGTCGACGACGATTGCACCAACTGCCATAATCCGCATGGCACGACTGCTGAAAATATGTTGAAGATGCGTGCACCGTTCCTGTGCAACAGTTGCCACTCACCGCATACTCCGAATTCACTTACCTTGGGTGCGGGAGGGACTCCTTCCGGAATGAATACTACGACCATCACCCAGGGCAGAGCTTGCATGAACTGCCATACCGAGGTGCATGGCAGCAACAACCCGGGCACCAGCGCGCCGGCCAATTCGCAATTCTTCTTACGCTGAGACAATGGGACAAATAATCATGAAACAACCCAAACAGCAAATTGTCTTTAGAAAAAAAATCCTCGCACTCTCGGTGCTTCTGGCCGTCGGGGCCGCATACGCGGAAGATGATGACGTCGAGCAACTTACCAAGAGCGAAAGCACAGTCAGCACCGGAGTGGGGGCGAGCAGCAGTGCCAGCAAGGACAGGTCCATTTTTAGCCAGTACAACGGTCTGCGCAATCATGACGTTAATCTTTTGCTGGATATTAATATCACCAGGCTCAATGATGCGAATGGGTTGTGGACCAAATTGGAAGGACACAATCTTGGCCTGGATGACCGCGAACTGAGCGTTTCGCAGAATAAGCAGGGAGACTGGAAATACTCTCTGGAATATAACGAGATCACCCATCACGAAATTCGCACCATCAACACCGGTCTTCTGGGTGCAGGGTCGACTGCTCCAAACGTGGTGAGTTTGTCTGCCCCGGGAACAGGAGCTGATATAAACCTGCAACTCCAGCGCCAGGCAGAAACAGTCGGCGCGGAGAAATGGATTACGCCCAATCTGTTGTTCGAAGCAACCTTTAAGAACGAAGATAAAACCGGTGCGCGACTGTCCGGGGTAGGTATCTACTGCGGTGGATGGAGCCGGTTCGCATGCGGTAACTCCGGTGCTGTGCTGATGTTGCCGGAACCGGTAAACACCAATACCAAACAGATCGAGGCCAAACTGAATTTTTCAGGGGATAAGTTTCTGTTGAGCGGTGGCTATTACGGTTCGTTCTTCACCAACTCAAACGGCTCGATTAACCCGAATACATCAAACCTCAGCGGTGCCATAGCCGGCTATTTGGCCGCGCCCATTGCCTTGCCGCCAAACAACCAGGCGCAACAGCTTAATGTATCGGGCAACTATGCGATCACTCCGACCACCCATTCAACCTTCAAGTACGCCTATACCCATGCCACGCAGGATGAAAGCTTCAGCAGCATGGGTCTGACAGGCGCCCCGACCGGCGTCGGCAGCCTG
>CAIQPV010000419.1 GCA_903873725.1 uncultured Nitrosomonadales bacterium | reverse complement strand
ATCTGCACTTTTCAGGCGCATTTCGGCGACGCAAGTTACATCAGCTTCGATGTGCCTTCAAAAATCAGGCTTTGCTTCAGCAACCCCCGCATCCAAGCTTAAATTTGCTCAAGCGCGGCGGGTCGGCTTTGGGGGAGAACACCTCTCAAGGATGTGCTTCCAGCCATTCCTCGCGGCAACGGCCTCTCGAAGGATATCGACATATTCGTCTCCATCAACTCGGTCGTCCGGCGGCATCGGCCCTTCGGCATGTTCTGACAAAAGTCGGCTACGCGCTAAGCGGGTTTCGCCAAGTTCAAGAATTCGGCTATAGGCCTCGCAGGCATAGGCGAAGGTTTCACGTTTGAAATAATCAATTTCGAGTAGCCACTCGCGGCGGCGAGTTTCTTGCAGTCCGATCGTTTCACGCTTGCAGTTGTGAAAAATATGAGCCGCTTCGTGGATCACGTAATCTTCGAGCGGATCGTTGTTGCTGAAATATTTCATGGACACGAAGCAGGTTGTTTCTTCGCTGATGCCGACAATGTCTGGCGCGCTGTCAGAAAGCGGCTTTGCATCCAGGCTTACGAGGTAAATGTTCGCCAGATTCCACGCGGTCTTGAGCCACGTTGCCTTCTCAAGGACAGTGTTTATGGTCGCTGGCGTAAGAAAGACGACCGAGCGCTCAAGCACGTCGAGAATAATCGCTTGCTCCTTCTGCGGAAATAGCCCTCGTACCATGGGCGCAAATTTCTTACGGGCATTTATGTCAAGGCAGGAATACTCCTGGCATGCAGATACGGCAGATTGTTCGGCTCGCTGCACAGTTGAAATGAGCGCGTTACGCAGCGCGGTGCTCCCGTTCTTCGCTTGATCCACGAACGTACCACCGGGCCATATCTCGAAATGGTTGTCGTAATCTCCGGTGAAAAGAAAGCGTTCAATTTCTGTTTGTTGCAATGTATTCATCGTGCTGGCACTGAGTTTGTTGAGGGCATGGCTGGTATTCGATAGCAATGTGCCTTTTTCCGCGTTTGACACATAAACACGTCTGGAACAACGCTGCCCAAACTAATTATCTTCATTCGATTCAGATCAAGTCGTTCCTTCAAGAATGGTTCGGCTTTTCGGGATGGTATCCAAACGAAGTTGCCATCCTGCTCCGACGTAAGGATGCCTTTTATCATTCCATCACGCAAGGTGACCACGATATTTTGTATCACTTCAAGCCGCGTATCTTCACCTGCCATCTCGATCTCGCCCTGCTTTGAATGCTGCTGTTGCGCAGGCTTACTGGATTGTGTCGGTTGGGTGTCCAGTTCTGATTGGGTTTTCTCCATCCCCATAAGCTGCTTCACCACCGGCTGTAGCCGAACAACCTTCCACTTCGCGCCGCTCCCGGTCTCGATCTCTACGATCTTACGGAAGGGGGACATCGGATCAAGAACCAGCCAGTTTCGGCGTGACAGTTCATCGAGAATCGTCTTGCTCTCCAAGCCATAACCGTTGAGCGCATCAGGCCACTTGAGACAAAGCGCGCCGGAGGAATCAATATAAACCAAACTCTCGAAGGATTTTTTACCAGAATGAATATCCTCGGCAAGTGTCTTCAGTGCTTCGCCGACTGGGCCGTCGAGTTGATCTATCTGAGTTAGTTTGAGTGCCTCTGCCTGTTCGAATTTATTAGGAATCTGGCTGGGTGCCGGTGATACTGGCGGTTCAGTCTCGGTCGGCAACTTCTGGACAGGGATGTTATGCTGCTCTTTTACGGGTTCATCCTGACCGACAATCCTTCCT
>CAIQPV010000418.1 GCA_903873725.1 uncultured Nitrosomonadales bacterium | reverse complement strand
TTTCATTGGTACTTGGCTGAATAGTGAATTGGTCACCGCTGGCAGGTGCGCCCTGAATAGCGAACTGAATACCGTTAAAAGAGATGGTCTGCCCGTTGGTATAAGGCTGTGCACTGGGTAAAGACAGTGGTGGTAAGGGCTGGGCGACAGTAGGCAAGGTCGCACCAGTCGCGTCTTTCCCGGTTACCGTATATGTTGTCACACCCCCTGCCGCAACAGAAAAACTTATCGTATAGGTATTTCCAAGTTGGGCTGTCGTAGGGGGAGGCACGGCAAGGGAGCCGCTGTTAATGACTCCGCTACCGGTATTTCCTGTCCCACCATTGGAAGTTGGATCAGGCTGGGCGACAAACGTGCCATTACCATTCTTGATCCGCATAAAGATATTTGCGCCCGAATCACTGGTAGCCATTTGCTCGTTGGCGCTTACCTGTGTCATGCGCTGTCCGTCATCGCCATTGTATTGAACCCCTGTTGAGGTTTGCACGAAAGGCTGTGTCGCTCCCTTAAAACCGGAGAACAGGTAATTCCCGACAGCATCCTTGGTGTTTGCCTGCGAAACCAATTGATCCAGGTTGGCTTGCAGGGTGCTGGCAAGCGCTTTCCTGTCAGTGTCAGTCATCGTGGATAAATTGCCCGCCTGAACTGCGGTGGTCTGCATATTCTGAATCAGCGTAGTAATGCTTTGCAAGGTGCCTTCGGAAAGAGTCACTGCATCCTGCGCCGTGCCAATATTGGTTAGGTATTGGGTGTTGGTCGCATCAGTCTGCGATACTTGAAGCGCACGGGCGGCTCCGGCCGGATCATCAGCCGGAGTCAGGATGCGCCGTCCAGTGGAAATTTGTTGCTGGGTTTGAACCAGATTGTTCTGCAACGTGTCCAACTGGCTGACATTTTGGCTAAAAAGAGTGCTTGTACTTATACGCATGGCACACCTACTTTCCTATAGTGAGCAACGTGTCAAACAAGGTACTGGCAATCTGCATTGCTTTGCCGGCAGCCTGATACGCCTGCTGATAACGCAATAAATTGGCTGCTTCTTCGTCAAGATTTACCCCGGAGACTGATTGTTGCGCCGCAATGGATTGGTTCAACAAGGTGGTTTGCGCCGTACTGGTCACTTGCAGTTCACGGGTCTGGTTGCCCACCTGAGCAACCAGTTGGCTGTATACACCTTCGTAATTAGCTGTTCCGCCAAGCATGGTGTTACTTGCTTGCAGACCTGCCAATAACAGGGCATTGCGATTATCTGTCGTTGCATTGGAATTCTGCGCAATAGTAAATGTATCGCCATTGACGGGCGACCCGGCAATCGTAAAGCTGGCCCCCCCAAAGCTTATTGTGGCCCCGTCGGTATAGGTCACTGCCGCACCGGCTGCATATGTAGTCGGGACGCCATTATTGGTAACTGTCACAGGCATCGTTGCCGGAAAACCGGTCAGCGTGTTCGCGGTGGAGTTATAGGTCAGCGTAACGGCAGGCGTAACCGTTGTAGCAGTATAGGTCGCATCAACAGCCCCTGCACTGATAGTTGCCGTTCCACTATTGGTCAACGCTGCGTTGGTCATCACGGGAGTCGCGGCAGCAATCTTGGCCGGGTCGGTGATGGCAACCGAGATGTTGGCCGCACCGTTAATAGTTGGGCGGATAATAAAGCTGTCACCTGCGTTAGGCGTGCCGGACGTCAGGGAGATGTTGACGCCGTCCACCGCTATTGGCAGCGTAGCCGAGGTCGTAACCGTATTGTCAGAGAGCCGCTTCAGTGTGTAATTTGTCCCATCATAAGACAACGAATAATCACTTCCGGTAAGTTTGGAATAATCAGTAATAGCTGCTGAAACTACAGCAGTGCCGGTATTGGCAGCATTGTTGTTGACCAATGGTACGGGATCAGTAAAAAAACTATTGGTCTTGTTGGCCATTGCCCCATTCAGATCCTGTCCAAGGGCGTGTTGCTGATTGAATGTCCCGGCCACCCCCGTCGCCACCAGCCCCAACATATTTACCGTTGGATCAAGAGTCTGGCTACGGAAAATCAGTAATCCCCCAAGGTTGCCGCCTTGAATACTGCTCTGCTGCAACGGAATGACGGATCCGCTGGCGGTACCCGCAGCCACTTCAAGCTGGGACGGATCGCTTTTCGACTGGACGGTCTGCAATCCGTATGCCGTACCGCCCACCACCAGCAATTGCCCGGAACCAACAGACACGTTATAGCTGCCATCGCCTTGCTTCACGACGGTCGCATTGATTTCCTGATTCAGTTGTGTAATAAGCTGGTCGCGTTGATCCAACAAATCATTCGGAGGTTTGCCGCCGGAAGCGGCTTGTGCCAATACAATATTTTTGTTAAGCGATGCAATCTGTTGTGCATAACTGTTGATCGAACTTACACTGGTGGTAATTTGTCCGTTGATACTTGCACCGATGCTGGTCAACTGCTGGTTCAACGATTGGAAACTGGATGAAAGCGACTGAGCGGTGCTAAGCATGGTCTGCCGGGCCGGCATGGATTCAGGTGAACTTGCCACCGTATTTACTGCATTAAAGAAACTCTGTAAAGCAGGGCTTACACCCGCTGTGGTATCTGCCACCATATTGTTGATTTGTTGAATCTGGCTGTAGTAGGTATTAAGTTGGGAAGACTGCCCTTGCTGCTGTGTCACCTGGTTGGAAAGGAATTGGTCATATGCCCGTTGAACCGAAGTTACATCCACACCTGTGCCGAGATAACCCGATCCGGTAAGTTGTGCCGGAAGAGCGGCAGACACAATCTGCTGGCGTGTATAACCCTGGGTGTTGGCATTGGCAATATTGTGCTCGGTCGTCGCCAGCCCGATTTGGGCCGCGTTCAACGCGCTCACATTAATACCAAACATGTCGCTCATAGCACTTTCCTTAACACTCAATCCGCTTCGTTCATTATTATCGGCAGCCCTGAAGATTTCTTTAGGGCTGCACCATTAAAATTCACGATTCGGCATTTCCAAGATGGAATGCCGGACCATGAATTTTTGAGTACCCCGAATTTTATCCGCGCACTATCCGCCCAGTGTATTGATTTTGTTAATTACCTTAACCAGCTTGTCGGCATAATTCGGATCGGTTGCATAGCCCGCCCGCTGCAAGGCTTGTGCCGCAGCAAGCACGCCTTGCCCTTGCTGCACTAAAGGCGCATAGCGGGAATTATTGCCGAGCATATTTGCATAATCGCTGAAAGCCTCTGCATAGGACCCGTAAGCGCGGAACTTCTCCACTTGCTTTTGCGGCTGGCCGTTGTGGTACTCAGTAGTCGTGACTTCCGCCACCTTGCCATTCCAATTACCGGTTGCCTTGATACCAAACAGGTTATAACTATTTGTGCCATCAGGCAACAGAATTTCGCGTCGGCCCCAGCCACTTTCCAGTGCCGCCTGTCCCATTATCAATGGCGCCGACACGCCGCTTTCCTGACTAGCCTGGAGAGCATAAGGAGTCATGCGCTGCACAAAGCCTTGCTGAAAACTCTCGCTATACGCCGAAGGTACAGCATTGCCGGACTTGTTCTGTGGCGCTGCTATGGTAGTAGCAGTCGCAGGCACACTCCCCGGCAATTTAACGGGCAACTTCCCCGACAATGTCGCAGCAGTACCCGGGCTAACCGACTTGCTCAATTGCTTTACCATAATGTCAGCCAGTCCAATTCCACGGCTTGCCATGTTTTGCGACAACTGCTGGTCCAGCATCCCGGTAAACATCTTGGTCTGCTCACTATCGAATATGCCGTCCTGCGGTGTAGCATCCCGCATGCTTTTCAGCATCATATTGAGGAACACTGATTCAAATTGTTGCGCAACCGTTTTCAGCGACTGGTCAGGCGACTGTCTGGCCTGCGCACGCAGTTTAACCAGACTTTGGGTACTTGCCGCCAAGCTGCCTGAAATATCAGCTTGGGAATTCACTTAGATAATCTCCAACTCTGCCCGTAAAGCACCGGCAGATTTCATCGCCTGCAGGATAGCCAAAAGATCCTGCGGAGTTGCACCGATGGAATTCAGCGCTTTCACCACATCACTTAGCGCCACTCCTTTCTTTAACAGGATTACACCGCCCTTATCCGTTTTCACGTCTATCGTGGTTTTGGCAGTCTGCACGGTCTCGCCGCCCGACAGCGCATTGGGTTGGCTGACCGAGGTATCGGTATTGATTATGACTGTCAGGTTGCCATGCGAGATCGCACAATTATCCAGTGCCACTACCTGATTCATTACTACCGAACCGGTACGGGCGTTGAGAATGACACGCGCCATGCCTTGTGCCGGGTCAATTTGCAAATTTTCTACTTGCGACAAAAAGGCCACGCGTGCATTGCCCTCCGGCGCACGCACTTTTATCATTCGCCCATCCAGTGCAATAGCGATTTCCTTATCCGGCGAAAGCTCCCGGTTGATCGTCTCGACAATACGGGTGGCGGTGGTGAAATCCGTGGTATTCAGTTCCAGATTAATGTATTCGCCCTGCCCCAGCAGAGTTTGAACGGCGCGCTCCACCGTGGCGCCCGCTGGAATCCGTCCAACGCTTAGGTGGTTAACTTGTACTTTCGCGCCTCCCGATGCCGCACCCACGCCACCAACCAGCAAGTTGCCCTGCGCCATCGCGTAGACTTGTCCATCAGCTCCTTTCAGGGGGGTCATAACCAACGTTCCTCCGCTCAGGCTCCCCGCGTTACCTATCGACGAAACGGTAACATCTATAGCTTGTCCTGGGCGAGCGAATGGCGGCAACGTGGCCGTCACGGTAACTGCGGCCACGTTTTTCAACTGCAAGCTGGTTCCCGGAGGCAGAGTAACACCCATATTAGCCAACATGCTGATCGTGCTTTGAACGGTGAAAGGCGTTTGCGTGGTCTGGTCGCCACTGCCATCCAGCCCGACAACCAAGCCATAACCAAGCAACTGGTTATCACGCACCCCCTGGATGCTGGCCAAGTCCTTGATGCGCTCGGCGGACGCTTCGCTGTTCCAGAAGACAGAGCACAGAAGACAGAGGGCAAACAAACCCAAAGCCGCCCCAGCCCGGAATGCAGCAAACATTTTAATTGGTAAAATAAATCGTTTCATATCCACTCCTCTGTCCCCTATTTTCTGCCCTCTGTCTTCTGATATCAGAATGGCATCATCGAGAGGAATGCGCGTCCCAGCTTGCTCATGATCTGGGAGGTATCTATATTATTATCGGAATCTTTATATTCGATATGTACATCTGCAACCTGGGTGGATTGAACGGTGTTTCCATTGGTGCTGCTGGTTATGGTGACTGGATCAACCACCCCGGAAAGGCGGATGTAACCGTTGCTCTGATTAATCGCCATCAGCTTTTCACCGCCGACCAATAAATTACCATTGGGCAGGACCTCGACCACCGTCACCGTGATTGTCCCGGTAAAAGTATTGGCCCCTGCATTCGCACTCTTGCTGTTGGTGCTGCCCGCAGACGAATCGGAGATACCCAGTGGGCTCAGCAACGTCTTGGGGGTTGCGCCACTGGTGATGGTCGGAGTGCTTGCATTGAAAGTACCGGTATTGCTTGCGCTATTGCTGTCACTCTGGCTGGCGTTAATCGTTTCAACAATATTTATGGTCAGGATGTCCCCAACGTTGCGCGGATGCCTGTCCTCAAACACCGGATGTTCGTTCTTTCCCGCCTGAAAGATTGCCCCGTTATGGGGTAGCAATGCATCCCGGTCGGCAGGACGCGCAGTCATCGGAGTCTTGATGGTGGTTGACGGGGCCGCGCAGCCTGCAAGCACCGATAGCGCCAGGATTGCAATCCGGATAGATAAGTTTTTCACGCCACACCTCACTTCACTTACATCTGTTCAAGTTTCTGCAACATTTGATCCGATGCCGTAATCGATTTGGAATTGATTTCATAAGCACGTTGCGATTGAATCATGTTCACCAGCTCTTCGACCACATTCACATTGGAAGATTCCACATAGCCCTGGTTCAAGGTTCCTGCAGCATTGGTTCCCGGCGTGGTAACGGTCGGCGTGCCTGATGAGGCGGTTTCCTGATACAAGTTCTGTCCCTGACTTTGTAACCCGGTCGGATTAATAAACATGGCCAACTGGATGGTACCAATCGTCACCGGCGTGGATGAGCCGGACTGTGTCATCGTGACCGTGCCATCGGTTCCTATGGTTACGCTCGTTGCATTGGCGGGAACGGTAATTGCCGGTTGCAGCGGATATCCGCTGGAGGTAACCAGTGTTCCCTGATTGTTTTGCTGAAAGGAGCCATCGCGCGTGTATGACGTGGTGCCATCCGGCATCAATACCTGGAAAAACCCGCCGCCTTGTATTGCCACGTCAAAATTATTGCTGGTCTGTGTCAAATTTCCCTGGGTCTGGAGACGTTCTGTCGCAACCAGGCGCACCCCGGTACCGATCTGCAAGCCTGAAGGAATCTGTGTTTGCTGGGAAGACTGGGCGCCTGGCTGGCGCAGGGTCTGGTATATCAAATCCTCGAACACCGCGCGCGAACCCTTGAAGCCGGTAGTGCTGACGTTTGCCAAATTATTGGCAATCACGTCCATCTGGGTCTGCTGGGCATCCATCCCGGTTTTGGCAATCCATAAAGAACGTATCATGATTATTATCCTTTTAAAATTGTAGCGGTATGACTAATACATTCTCATATCAAGAGTTTATGTTGAGTAAAGTTTCCGCAGTCTTTGCATTGTTGTCAGCGCTGGTCAGCATTTTCATCTGCAAATCGTACATTCGCGCCAACGAAATCATATCGACCAAAGCCCCCACCGTATTCACATTACTGTTTTCCAGATTTCCCGGTGCCAGCGTGACATTGGCATCCGCTGCCGCTGCGGCACCATCTTTGGTGCGAAACAATCCATCTTCGCCCCTTACCAGTTGCGCTGCCGGGGGATTTGCCAGCTTGATGCGTCCGACAACCGTCGCAGGAACAGGTTTGACTCCGGTTGGAACAGTGGAAACAGTACCGTCCTTGGCCATAGTGATCTGGGTGTTGGGCGGAATGGTAATGGGCCCGTCTTCGCCTGCCACGTTAATGCCGCCAAGGGTTTGCAGGATGCCATTCGGACCAACCTGTAAACTGCCGTTGCGGGTATAAGCTTCACTGCCGTCCGCCATTAGCAAGGCAATCCAGCCTTCCCCCTGCACCGCCACATCAAGATCGCTTCCGGTTGCCTGCAAAGATCCTTGTGAAAAATCGGTTCCCGAGGTGGAATCCACCACGAAGGTTCGCGTGGGCAACCCCTCTCCCACTAGCGGCACTGCCCTGAAAGTGTTGATCGCGGCGCGATAGCCAGGCGTACTCGCATTGGCCAGATTCTGGGACACGGCTGCCTGCTGTTGCAGCAAATGTGAAGCGCCGGTCATCGCGGTATAAATCAGCCTGTCCATAGCCCTTTCCTTTACTCCTCAACCCTCTGTCCCAAGCCTCTGTTACCTCAAGTTGATCAGCGTTTGTTCTACCGTGTCCTGCGTCTTGATGGTTTGTGCATTGGCCTGGTAATTGCGCTGCGCCGAAATCATATTGACCAGTTGGGCAGTGATATCCACATTCGAATCTTCCGTGGCTGAAGTTTGCAATACGCCATTGTTGCCCGTGCCCGGGGCGTTGACCACCGGAGCTCCGGAAGCTGCTGTTTGGGCCCATTCATTGCTGCCCAATGGTTGCAAACCCTGCATGTCCGGAAAAGTTGCCAAAGCCACCTGCCCGAGCGACTTGGTTACTCCGTTGGAATAACGCCCCTGAATAAGTCCATCCGGACTGATGCTGAAACCACTCAACTGACCGGCGGTAAATCCATCCTGAGTTAATGTATTAACCCCAAACGCAGCGCCAAATTGTGTGGAAGCGGTAAAATCGAAAGGAATAGTTTCGGTAACAGCTCCGGTAGGCGTAAAGGAAACATTCGTGGAACTATTAAGCGGCCCGGCAGTGACTCCGGCAGGAAGAGTCGCCGGGGCATTGGGGTTGGGGATAAACGAATTGTATCTTCCGTTGGTGCCAAAAGTCAGTATCCCATTTGCCACCCATTGACCGGCAGCCGAAACCGGCAACGGGAATAAATACGATCCGGTATTCGGGTCGGTCACTGTCGTATAAACATTCCAGCTATTGGCTACATTAAGTATCAGC
Source organism: uncultured Nitrosomonadales bacterium (assembly GCA_903873725.1). Classification (GTDB taxonomy): domain Bacteria; phylum Pseudomonadota; class Gammaproteobacteria; order Burkholderiales; family Gallionellaceae; genus CAIQPV01. The sequence goes on along the minus strand of CAIQPV010000418.1, from coordinate 7,144 downwards.
GGCTGGGCTGCAGCAGTTGCAGGGGTTGGGTTGGCCGAAGTCGTAAATGATGAGTATGTCGGAGGAACAGTGGCAGGCACTACCGGGGTAAGGGTAGCGATAGTCGTTCCCGTCGGGAACCCCCCAAGCTGTATGTTCTGCCCGACGCTCAGTCCGGAAAATGATGTGTCGGGTGCTGTAGGCGTTACGGTAGTGGTAGTAATTCCGCCTGCTGTTGCTGTTGCAATGTTTGCGGTCGGTTGATAGCTTGATTTCACGAAATACATCGTGGTAGTTTGAGCCACACCCTTGCTGTCATAGGTCGTCGTTGATGTTGAATTGTTGAATGTTGTCGGATCTGCCGGGTTAAACACCGTGGTGGGAGGCAATAAAGTCGAATTCAGATTCAGACCGGCGATAATTCCCTTCACGCCAGTTCCTGTGCTTGCGCCGGTTGCGGCCGCACTGGCTACCGCCGTGGGAACGCTTAAATTACTCGGACTGCCAATCGGCTTCCCGCTTATTATGTCAATTTGATAACCTTGTAAATTGTCTCCGGCGCTATTGACTATATTGCCATTTTTATCCAGCTGAAACTGCCCATTCCGGCTGTAGCTGGTTCCTTGCGCGTTGCTCAGTATAAAAAAGCCCGGTCCATTTACTGCCATGTCCAGCGAGTTATTGGTTGTAGAGATATTTCCCTGTGTAAATTGTTGCGCAACCGTCTGAAGTTTGACGCCAATACCGATTTGCGCCGAACCCGCACCGGACAATGCCGCCGCAAAAACATCTCCAAACTGCGCTTGCGACCCTTTAAATCCGACGGTATCCACATTGGCAACGTTATTGCCTATCACCTCCAATTCCTTGGAGGCAGCATTCAATCCACTCAATCCCTGCGAAAAACTCATGGCATTCTCCCTGAATTACATAACTTGCTGAACTGCGGACAAGGCGAATCCGCCCAACTGGCCCACATTCACAGTGGCTCCCGACTTCCCTGGGGTTACGGCATTCACTGTTCCGTAGGCCACAGTGGCGGGAGTTGACGTAACGCCGGAAAGGACTGCCTGAGCCGTAAATGTATAAGAACCGTCAGGGGCAGTCGTACCCGATGCGGTTGAACCGTTCCACGCAAATGGCACGACCCCGGCCGTCGTCTGTGCGCCCAACTGCAGGGTGTTCACAATGTTGCCTGCCGAATCCTTGATGGTCACATTGAGGCTATCAGCCGGCTGCGTTAATGTCACCCCGCCAACTGCCTGGCTACTCGCCAGATTCAAGGCAGAACCGGGAACCAGAACACCGTGTCCAATCAAGCTGGCGGCCGAAACAGATTGTCCCAAAGCCATGCTGTCACTCAACGCCTGTAGCGTTGTATTAAGTTGGTTAATACCCGTTACCGTGCTGAGTGCTGCCATTTGTGAGGTAATTTGGGCATTATCCATCGGGTTTGTCGGATCCTGATTTTGCAGTTGCGCCGTCAGCATGGTTAAAAACTGGCTTTGCGAACTAGCCGAGCTAGTGGGGGCTGGAGCTTTTTTCCCCAAAGAGCTGTCTGCCGCATTAATCGCGGCAATTATTGAGGCAGAACTTTGTATTGGAGTGGTCATGATTTATCCCTTTCTTTATTGACCTATAGTCAAGGTTTTGAGCAACAAGCTTTTCGAGGTATTCATTACGTCAACATTATTTTCATAAGATCTCGAAGCCGAGATCATGTTTACCATTTCTTCGACTACATTAACATTAGGCATTGTTACATAACCTTTTTGATCCGCCATGGGATTCTGGGGATCGTAAACCAGTTTCATCGGAGAGGCGTCTTCCACTACCGACGCCACTTTTACACCTGCTCCTCCCTGATCATTCACCGGCACGGTGCTGAATACCACTTGTTTAGCTCGATAAGGTTTCCCGTCCGGCCCGGTCGCACTATCCGCGTTGGCCAGATTACTTGCCACCACGTTGAGCCGCTGCGATTGGGCGGTCATGGCAGAACCGGCAATGTTAAAAATATTAAATAATGACATGCTGATTATCCCTGTAAAGCCGCCAACACATCTTTGACCTGTGCAGAAACAAACGTTACGCTGGCTTCATAACGCAAGGCATTGTCTGCAAATTGGCCCCGCTCGACATCCATATCCACTGTATTGCCGTCCGCACTCGGCTGCAAGACGTTACGGTACATGACCGGCGCTCCCATTACACTTTCTCCGGTTGTTCCTCCCAAATGCGCGGTGGAAGTGGTAACCAGCGGCAACTTTGCCGTACTTCCCGAAATTGCGCCTTGCAAAGCGGCGGCAAAATCAATATCCTTAGCCTTATAGTTTGGTGTGTCGGCATTGGCAATGTTGGAAGCAAGCAATCCTTGACGCGCCTCGCGCAGACTCAGTGCGGTCTGGTTAAATTGTAAGGCACTGTCAATTTTGCTGGCCATGACTTAATTCCCAATCTTGTTTACCACTACCCATATGGATCACATACTAAACACCAATGCACATTGACTATTGCCCGATTAAGAGTGGAAACCCGCCTTATTTCTCCCGTTAACGGACTTGTTAAGTTGTCCCCTGTCTGTGTCCCTTTCTCCTGCTCTTCCCCGGCGAGGAAAGCGCAACAGTATGACTACGCGATGGTTACGTTCATTTGCCTCCCAAAACGCCATTGCAAGCCAACAACGCAGCCATGAATAACTTCCGCTTCCTGCTAGCCACCATTTTGTTGCTGATCGCCCTGCCTGCCCGTGCGGATGCGCAATCCGGTGCAAAACAAAGCCATGCCGACATCCTCGATGCCGTCAGTACCTTCGTACATGCACAAACACGCACCTTGCCGGGACAGGTTACCATCAAGGTTGATGAAATAGACCGGCGCGTAGTGCGATCAGCATGTCCGGCACTGGAGGCATTTCTGCCGTCCGGCTCACAACTGCTGGGTAACAGCATGGTGGGAGTGCGCTGTCCCGGGAAAAAAGGCTGGACCCTGTTCGTACCTGTTCAAGTCACGGTCAGCGTTGATATGCTCATTACCACCAAACCCTTCCCGCAGGGGCATGTGCTGCGCGCCGAAGACCTTTCCAGCCAGAACGGAGAACTGGCACAAACAGATATCCTTACTGATCCCTTGCAAGCCATTGGTAAAATACTCAAAAACGGCGTCGGGGCAGGGCAGGTGTTAAAGCAGGACATGCTACGCGCACCCTATGCAGTAACACAGGGACAGACAGTACAACTGCAGGTTGCAGGCGCCGGCTTTAGTATCAGCTCGGAAGGTCATGCACTGGGCAATGCGGCGGCAGGACAGGCTGTACAGGTTAGGACGGCATCCGGGCAAGTAATAAGCGGAACGGCACAACCGGACGGCATTGTTGAAATTCACCCCTGAACCTTATCCGGTTTATCACATATTGTACGGAGTGGTCTGCTGGTGTATAAAGCCAGCTTGTGTAATAAAGTTAAATACCGCCCTAAAGTTTGGGATTAGACTGCCGATAGAAGGTTTAATCGAACCAGTGAAAAGGTGACGCCCGTGAAAATTGACAATTCCAGTAATACTTTGCCACTTTCTCCCAGTGGGGACGGGAAAACGCGTGTGCCTATCGCAAAATCCGGCGATACCGCTCCATCGACTGCTCCCAGCAGCACTAACGTAAATCTTGGCACAGCCTCCGCGCAGTTACTCAGTCTGGGAGGCAGTGTGACGAATACACCAACGGTGAACGCATCGAAAGTTGCAGAAATCAAACAAGCCATCAGTGAAGGACGCTTTCAGGTCAATGCCGGCGCAGTGGCGGATAGTCTTATCAAGTCAGTCACTGACCTGATTTCATCCTCACAAAAGGCCTGATTCTAAATTTTCTGTACGATGACAAAAAATATTTTGGCTGCGGATTTTGTTTCCCGCCTGATTGCCGAGCGGGATGCCTTGAAGGTATTTGTCACGCTGCTGGAAACAGAACAGCAAGCCCTGATAGAAGGCAATACCGAGCAATTGCTTGCCTTGTCGAGTAGCAAGATTCAAGCAGTCCAGGAGTTAAACAAACTGGCGAACGCCCGCAAAGATGACCTGCTAACCCACGGTGCTGAAATTAAAGACAGGGGTATCACCTCATGGTTACAGGCTGAGGCTAAAGGCAGCCTGCCGGTATGGCAAGACATTCAAAAGCTTGTAGCGCAAATGCAAAACGTTAACCGCACCAATGGAACTCTGATCCAAACCAAGCTACGGCATAATCAGCAAGCTCTGGCAGTATTGCTCAATGCTGCAAAAAGCACTTATGGTTTGTATGGTGCAGATGGCCTGCCGCACCACCCATCGTCCGGTCGTATCCTGGGTAGCGTTTAACCCCGTTATCAATAACGGCCCTCAATATTGTTGGGGGAAAGCTTTCGACACATCTGCAGAAACGACGTTCCAGTCAATGATTCCGATATATCCGTCCTGTGCGGCAACTACCAAAGATTTATTATGGACATGCACTACCGCGCCGGCAGAATGACTGTGCATCTCAGTCCAGCCAACTGCGCGTCTGATACATATCAACACACCATTTATATAAGCCAGACATTCGAGCAAACCCAACGCACGAACCTGGCGCATGATGGTGTCAACTGAGCTGGAAAAATTAATTGTCAGTTCTTCTTGCGTAAGCTTTGGCCAGTAATCCCCAGCCCCCTGGGGTACGGCCCGGCTCCACAACTGCGGAAACTCTTTAGCCACCCGTTCAGCCAGACGGCCGGAGGCCATTTGGGTTTTCAGGCTCAGGCTTTCATGGCACTCGTTGTCGTGAAGTTGAAATGTTTCGGCTGCCAGAATATCGCCTGTATCAAAATCGGGATCCAGCCGATGGCAGGTTACCGCCCAGGATTTCCTGTTTTCCAATATGGCTCTGGGAATTGGATAAGGCCCGCGCGCATAAGGCAAGGGCGAGGGATGAAAATTCACTGCGTGTTTCAGATAAGGTTTCCAATCGCCAATCCGCCACTTGTAACCAGCCACAATCAAGGCTTCGCAACCGCTCTCACCTAAACCCCGCAGGTCATCTTCGGTCATGCGCGACAGTTGCACATTGATGTTCTTGCTTTGGGCAAGCTCAATGGCCTTGTGGTTGCTGTCAAGAGTACCATGCGTCGAAAAAACAAATAGTTTCAACGGTTCCCAGCCTGCTTTCAGGAATCCGTTGAATACGCCCAGTGAACTGTCGCTTGCGGTGATGGCAAAACGCATAGGTACCCTTTGGGACCGGTTTATAAATCAACCCGGAACAAACCAGCGATGAAGCGCTGTGCAATGTTCACGTTAATTATTGGGCAGGCAGTAGCACTGACCGTTCCATTGCGGGCGTCATCAGCGTGACCGTCATCCGGCGATTGCGGGCACGCCCTTCCGGCGTATCATTGGGCGCGACCGGGTGGTTATCAGCCGAGCCCACAACTGTCAGACGTCCCGCCGCCACTCCATGTTCGATGAACAGGCGCGCCACGCTACTGGCGCGGGCGGAGGACAGTTCCCAGTTGGATGGAAAGCGCGGGGTCTTGATGGGGACGTCATCGGTGTGCCCTTCGACTTCTATGGCCTGATCACCCGGTCCCAGTATGTTGGCCACATCAGACAATGTCTTTAACGAAGAGTTTTGCAACTCGGCATCTCCTTGGTTGAAAAGCGCACTGGCATTTATTTCCAGCACCACTCCGCGGCTGGTTTGGGAAATGCTTACCTGTCCGCTTGTCACCAAAGGCGCCATTACCTGATTCAGGTTTCTGGCTATGCGTTGCATGTTTTCCTGTTGTTTGCGCATTCGCTCGGCTAGCTTCGCATTTCTCCGTTCAACCAGCGACTTAAGCAATGTATCATTCTCGCTGAGCGGTACCATGTCCTCCAGTTTCGCTTGCCCATGACTGCTAAACGCTTCTGTCAATGATGCGCCGAACACCCTGTATTTGCCCTCGTTCACTGAAGAAATGGCATACATCACCACAAAGAACGCAAACAGCAGCGTAATAAAATCGGCATAGGAAACCAGCCAGCGATCCAGATTATCTGAAGGAAGGGGGTGGTGACGTTGGCGAAGCGGCCGTGGCATATCAGAAAATATATCCCTGTAACTTGCTTTCGATATAGCGGGGGTTTTCGCCGCTGGCAATAGCGATCAGCCCATCCACCATAATTTCCCGCATCACCATCTGCTGGCTGACCAACGACCTCAATTTGCCGGCTATGGGAAGATATACAAGATTTGCAAGGCCCACTCCGTAAATCGTGGAAATGAACGCAACTGCGATGCCTTCACCAAGCCTGGAGGGATCGCTCAGATTTTGCATGATGTGAACCAGCCCCAGCACCGCGCCCAGAATACCTATGGTCGGTGAATAACCTGCCGCAGATTCCCACACCCGTGCGGATTGAAAATGAAACTTCTCATACGTGAGGTTATCTATCTCCAGCACTTCACGGATTTTTTCCCCGCTGTTGCCATCCACAAGCAGTTGCAATCCTTTTTTTACAAAGGGATCCCGGTTTACCGCAACCTGGGGTTCCAGTGCCAATATCCCTTCTTTGCGTGCCTTGCTGCTCCAAGTGGTAATCTGGGACACCAATTTCTGCGGGGATAGCTTCGGCGTAATGAATGCCCAGCTTGCCATCTTGATTCCGGATGCAAAAACCTTGTACGAGCTTTGCAGCATCACCGCCCCCAGTGTGCCTCCGCACACAATGAGGAAAGCCGCCCCCTGAAGAAGAATGCCGGCAGAACCGCCTTCAAGCAACTGCCCGCCCAAGATACCTCCAAGGGCAACCAGCAAACCGGCAATACTGATTTTATCCATCAATGCCCTCTCAGCATACTGCGCAGGCGAGCCACGGCTTGGCTATGCAGTTGGCAAACACGCGATTCGCTTACTTCCAGCACTTCTCCGATTTCGCGCAAATTCATTTCCTGCTCGTAATGCATGCCCATCAACAAGCGCTCGCGTTCCGGCAAATTTTCGATCGCCTTGATGAGTGCCTCGCGGAAATGTTCATCCTGCAACAATGCAAGCGGGTCGGCATCACTGTCAAAATCATAGCGGTCGAAAAAATCCTCATTGCCCTCGGTATGAAAATCCTCGTAATACACCAGTTGCGCGCCACGCGATTCGAATAACATCTGTTGATATTCAGT
>CAIQPV010000417.1 GCA_903873725.1 uncultured Nitrosomonadales bacterium | reverse complement strand
TCAGCTTCACCCAGCCGAGTATGCCCTGCGCACCCGCCACCCGCCCCATGATTATCATGGGGTCTGTTTCGTTACGCTGTTGCTGCGGCACCAGCGCGCTTGACCAGCTTGGCAACGGCTTCGCTTACTTGCGCGCCCTTTTCCTGCCAGTGCGCCACGCGATCCAACTGGATACGCATGCCGTCCGCGCCTTCGGGAGCAACCGGGTTGTAAAAACCGATCCGCTCGATGAAACGGCCATCACGGCGATTGCGCGAATCCGCCACAACTACATTAAAAAATGGACGATTCTTTGAACCGCCGCGTGAAAATCGAATGACAACCATATAGTTAACCTACTTTTCTTTAGCAAATATCTTCCTGGCAAATGCCAAGGGGGCGCGATTTTACGACACTTTCGGGAGTTATGGCAACAAGATATAACAATGCCTGTAAGAACAAGCCATTTTCAACACCCTGCTAACCTCGCCGCGAATTCCATAAAACAAGCACACTCTGGCGCGCAAGCGCACCGAATGCATAGATAGCCACCAATGGATCAAGCAGGTAATCCCACAAATTACTGGATTCATACCAACCAATATCCCATGCAAAAACGGCCAGCGCGATAGTAAGTGCCACCACCGGAAGTCGGCGTAAACAGGTGACTATTGCCACCAGCAGCAATCCGCCGATAAACCATGGATTGCCGTAGCCAAGTCGATAGGGGTCAAAATAGCCGATGCCCAAGGCCATTGGGTAAAAACCTAAAGCGGCAATAGTGATTATGGAGAGGGATGCGTATTTGCTGAGGGCGTACCCCCTCCCCAGCCCTCCCCCGGTGGGAGAGGGGGCGTGCGCGCACACCGGGCGCCCGATAGTCACTAACAGCAACACCAACGAAGTAATGCTCAAGTCACCCATCCAGCCGCGCACATAGGCCGCAAGCGGCAGGTCGCCGAAAGGGATCAACACTACGATGGCGATAGTGCAAAGCATCATCGCAAGGTGCGGCCTTTGCAGGCGCGCCACACCGGGCATCCGGACAGCCATTGCAGTTATCGCGACGGCGCTGCTTGCCAAGCCGGTCATGTCAGTGAAATTAATCATGGCCCGGGGATTTTTCAGAAATAATCTCTTTCAAACGTTGCTCCAGCCAGGCTTGAGTAAACCATACGTGTTTGATGAAGCTTCTGTTCCAGGTGTAGACCAGATGAAAATCTCCGCTTCGTGCCTGAATCAGGCAGGGGTAGGAGAACTCGAAACGGCAATCATTTCCTGTACACATTGCATTTTTGACGGATTCCACATATTCACCGACCTCTGTGGCAGCGACATCCTTCGCTAATCCCGCTATCGTTTTAAGGTAATGTTCCTCATCCAGTTGCCGATCACCCTGGTCTTCAAGTTGGTAAACATTTTTCCATGTGCTGCCGCCATCCGCTGAAAGCATCAGCGATAATGCATCGCGCCTTTGCTGCTGATTATTCAGCACCGCCAGAATGCGTCCATCCGGCAGCGTCACCGCCGAGAGTGCCGCATCGGGGTTCGACAACGCCGATTTTGCGGGCTTAGTCCATTGTTGTCCGCCATCGCTGGTTGAAACGCTGATTACTTTGCGGTGTTCATCTCCGGTGTGGCGCATCAGCACCAGCGCCTCGTTCGCGTTCTTAGCCAGCAAGACCGGTTGCAGGCCGTGATCCTTGCCAGCACTGAGACGCTGCTTGTCTAGCAGCTTTCCGGTCTTATCGAAATGCAGAATCTCGCCGAACTTGTTGATGAACTCGTGATAAACGGGAAGCCCCATCGTGCCGTCGCTGTAAAGAAACGGCGCGCCCTTGACCAGGGTGCTTATATTTAGAAAGGGAGAGGTAACCAGCCTTCGTGCCGGGCTCCAAGTTTCGCCTTCGTCAACCGAGGACATCACCGTGATCGAACTGCCCGCCCAACCGCCTAACGATACCGTCACGTAATACAACCGCAGTGTGCCATCAGCCGCACGGCTGGCAACAGGATTACCCAGCTTACTGACATAGCGCATCACTGATTGTTCGGTGCCCTCGCGTGTCGCCACAGTTTGTTCGGTGCCCCATAACCCGCGCGCAGGATCAAATACCGCACTGTGAATCTCGACATCCTTCGCGCCTTCACTGCTCCCCGAAAACCAGAAGGCGCGGATGCGTCCGTCTTTCAGTTCGATCACGGAAGCGGCGTGGGCTTGAATATGCTGACTGGAAGATGCAAAGCTGCCTTGGAAATGCACATCGCTATTGCTTGCCGGGGATTTAGAAGAAACCTGAAAACCTGCGGAAGCGGGATATTGGGACGCCTTGAAAAACCCAATGCCAAAGGTGATCAGAATGAAGCCCAGCACCGCGAGGCGGTTCATCAGCGGCACCCCTCATCAGCTATCACAGTTGAATGTATCCCCGGCACTTCGATCAATAGCTCCTTGACGAACAGGTGCCGGAATATTTCCCCGCCGAGCATTTTATTGATTTCGCTTTCGCTTTGGCGACCTCGAATATCCAGACGTTGGCCGAGTATTTTGCAATTCGCACAGCCCGTATCCTGCAAAGGCACTTGCACCGCAAACAAACTATATTTGGCGGCCAGTTCGGTGGCGGTCAAAGCAAGGTCTTCATGATAACCATGAACCTTTGCTCCCGGCAGGATAAACCGGTAGCCCTCTTCCTTCGCCCGGAAATTGCATGGCACCCATACGTCTTTACCATTCGCGTATTGTTGAACGTCTAAACTGTAGTTTCCGAAAGCGCCATCGAAAGGACTCAGAAACGCGGCGAAACAGAACAGCACCAGCAGCGCCGTAACATTGACGATGGCCGCAGAAAATTTGGGAACGAACAGTGCAATCAATATCAGCACTCCGGTCATCACCAGAAGCGTCCAGTACGCCAGCCCATACATTTCAGTACCGATCATCTCCTGCTGCAAATGTACTGACAGAAAGACAAACAGCGCCAATACACTGCCCGTCATGAGCAAACTGACGACAAACACCTTGTGGCTGATGCGATGCCAGTTGAGCGCGCACAACACTGCCAGTCCCGGCATGGCTTCCAAAAGGTAGCGCGCCGAACGCTGGCTGGGCAGGCTAAACACAATGAACAACGCAACCATCCATATCCACAGCATTTTCTCCGCGTCTATCAGCAATGCGCGTCTGCGGTAGCTGATAACAAACACTGCCGCCACAGGAACGGCCAGCAAGCCCGCGTTCATCGGATAGCCGATCAGCAATGCCCACACGCTGCTGCCGCCCCATAATAATTTCAGCAGATAATTCCCGTGCGGATCGAATTTCCCCGCATTCTCGCCTACGATGAACTCTCGCCACACTGCCTGCGGGTCAGGATCGAACAGGAACCACAGCCCGAACAGCGCCAGCGCCAGCGTTAACGTAATTGCCACTTTAAATACATCCTTGCGCAGACAATGCTGCCAGCGGTATTCGCGGTAATGCAAATACCACCAGGCAAGGCACAACCCGACAGGCGCAATCAACGCAAAGGACTTGTACAGCAGTCCGATGCCGACTTCGATGCCCATCAACACCGGCACCAGAAAACGCGACTCAAAGGCGCTATTTCTCCAATACAGCAGAGTAAAGAACGGCAGGAAAAACCAGAACACTTCCGCCGGATTGACAAGAAAGGGCCGTCCGTAGCGATAGGTGCTGAAAAAGGCCAGATAGATCAGCAGGGCAACGAAGCCCGTTTCCATATTTCTGGAAATTTTCCAGCCCAGCAGGAAAGTCATTCCAGCCGTCAGAAGCGTGTAAATGACGCTCGGGTAGCGCAAATTCCACAACGTCCAACCCTGCCCCCGGTGAGTGGAGGCGATACCCTGCCAGAACAGCAGCGGTGGCTTGGTATTGCGCATGTTGTCCAACTCCGATTGCAGCGGCAGCAGATGGCCGCTGTCTGCGGTCAGTCGAGTGATGTGTGCGTAAGGATATTCGTCCCCGTTTTTCGGGATGTGCTGGCTATCCAGACCGTAGAAATAGACAAACACTGCAAGCATCGTGGCCAGCAGGTACCAGACCAAATGTAGGCGGGGATTACCGGGTTGCGCAAACATGATTATTCACCCAAGTCATGGGAGACATGTTTTCCCGTCAGTTTGAGCCGTCCGAATGTCCAAATGTCGTTCAGCAAAAAATTCAAGACACTGGTTAACACGATAGCAACCATGTTAGCCACATAAATACTATAAAGGCGCGGTGCCAGAAGGTTGGTAAGAATGGCTTGCAGCACAATGCTGAGCCAGCATGCCAGCGTGTATTGGCCGAACTGGGCAAGGAAGGAGCTATGATGCTGCTGCTTGCGATCAGCCCATGTCCACTTCCGGTTCCAGATGAAATTGTTCAGTGTGGCAAAAAAAATGGCCAAGGCCAGAGACAGGTTAAGCCTGAGCCAATCGACGCTCCCTGAAGTTTGAGACACATGAAATATATATTCATGGGCAACATACAACACCCCTTGATTGACCACTATACCCGAGGCGCCTACCGTGCCGAACTTCAGAAAGCGCCGGGAAAATATTCTGCGCATCAGGGAAGCTGCGGAGAGCCTTAGACCAAGGAGAGGCATCACGCAACACTGCCGGGCAGACCGGCCTCAAGTACCTCACGCGCTTTTGCCAGAACCTGTTCAGGAGTGATCTGTTTCAGGCATTGGTTATCGCCATCACAGGGGGAAGAGCGGTGATTGTATGCGGTCAGGCATGGAGAACAGGACAGGGACGAATAAAAATAATAGGCATTCCCGCTAAGCGAACTGTACAACTGCGGCGTTTCCGGGCCGAAAAAAATCAGCGATGGAATCGGGGTGAGCGCTGCAAATTGGCCGGGGCCGCCATCGTTGGTTATCAGCAGCGATGCATGGTTAAAGAGCGCCAGCAAATGACGCACCGATTTGGTATATCCGGCCAGATTGACACAATGTTCGCTCTGGCAGCGCTCCACCACAGTTTGAGCGAGCGGCTTGTCGTCCTTGAGACCGATCACGCCGATTGCATAACCATCACCCAGCAAGCCATTGCATAGCTGAAAATAATTTCCCAGCGGCCATGCACGTATCGGCAAAATGCCGCCGCTGGGGTAAACCAGCACCAGTTTCTTATCCATGAGGACGGGAAAGTCTGCATACAACTGAGCGGTAATCCGCTGCAATTCTTCCTCCTGAAAGGCCAGCATGGGAGGATGCGCTACCTCAACAGCAGACATCTCTTTCGAGGTTGGCACAGTGTGTGACTCAATCGCGGAAACCATGGCAAGAAGCTGCTGTGACAAGTGTCGGTAGGGGTTATACAACACCGGGCGGTTGATGAACGAGCCGCGATACAGCCCCTCCTGGGTGTGCGGATGGAATCCGACCCGAACCGGCGCGCCGGACAGATACGAGAAAATACTGCTCACGCGGGAGAACAGTTCGCAGTCAATTACCACATCAAATTTCAGCGCGCGCATTTTTTGGATAGCGTTAAGGCTATCCGTGGCAAATTCTGCCAGTGAACTGTCGTTGATGGTCAGCACATTTTCTTCCGGGATTACCCCGAGCAGGTCGAGCACTTCGCGATTTTTTCGGAACAACATGATGTGCAATGAAGCATCGGGATACTGCTGTTTCAGCCGAACAAACATCGGGTGGGCGAGTACCAGGCTACCCATTTCGGAAAGTAGAATGATCAGAATCCGGCGCGGCGGAGAAGCAGGGACAATGGCACCCAGGACATGGCGAAGGCGTTCAACCGCTGAGAGTAGCGCACAAATCGGCACACCCGCTAGACGGTCAACCGCACGTTGGAATTTGATGTTCAATGGCACTTCCAATAATAAGCACTCTTCCCGTGAAGAGCAGAACAACCGTTGGGCGCGGCATTATCGGACAAAGCCTCGTTTTCAACAAGTCGCGGTATCATGCGGGTGTTGCGGAAACCCCGCGTTACAGCTTATTAGTTTATGACCTGGTACTACACCAATCTGATCAGCGCATGCCTGCTCCCGCCGCTTAATCTGTTGCTTGTCGCGCTGGCAGGGCTATTTCTTGGCCACTCACGTCCGCACCTTGGACGCGCTCTGCTCGCCGGTTCGTTCGCGCTGCTATGGCTATGCTCCACACCCTATGTAAGCCATAGCGCGCTGCATCTGCTGGAAGGCCCGTTCAAGGCCGTTGACCCCAAAACCCAACCCGCTGACGCCATCGTCGTGCTGGGCGGCGGAACTTATTTCAGCGCACCGGAATTTGGCAGAGCGGACACCGTAAGCGCGCCTTCGTTGGTACGTCTGCGCTACGCCGCCAAACTGCAGCGCGAAACCGGAAAACCCGTTCTGGTCACCGGCGGAAAGCCGCAAGGCAACGATCTCTCAGAAGCGCAGCAAATGAAGTCCATACTGGAAAATGAATTCAATGTTCCGGTGCAATGGGCAGAAGAGGCCTCCGACAACACACTGGAAGATGCGCGTTACACCTACAAAATATTGCAAAAAACCGGCATCAAACGCATCTATCTGGTCACCCATGCATGGCACATGCAGCGCTCATCGATGGCATTTCAAGCAGCCGGGTTTGAGGTCGTGCCGGCTCCGACTGCTTTCACTACCTATTTTAAAACCGATCTGCTCAGCTTCATTCCGAACGCCGAAAGTCTGAACGACAGCAAAATTTTCATGCACGAATTTATCGGACTGCTATGGTATCGGTTAAAATCATGATCCCAACACACAAGGTATATCATGAAAGCACGCATCAAATGGGTAGAACAGGTTTCGTTTCTCGGTGAAACCGAAAGCGGTCATGCCGTCTTGATGGACGGCCCGCCGGATGGAGGCGGACGCAATCTCGGGCCTCGCCCGATGGAAATGGTATTGCTCGGTACCGGCGGTTGCACAACTTACGATGTCATACACATCCTCAAGAAAAGCCGCCAGCAAGTAAGCGATTGCGTAGTAGAAATTCAGGCCGACCGCGCCACGGAAGACCCTAAGGTGTTTACCAAAATACATTTCCACTTCATCGTCACGGGCCGCGACCTCAAGCCCGCACAAGTCGAACGCGCGATCAAACTGTCTGCGGAAAAATACTGCTCTGCGTCAATCATGCTGGGAAAAACAGCAGATATCACACACGATTTCGAGGTGATAGAAGAGTAGCATACGGACAGTTGTGAACGGTATGCTCCCACCCAAGTCTTCCCCTGTAAGTGAGCAGGGACTGGGGGAATACCATATTAGATTACTGGATGCGCAAACCCTGCGCCAGGGTAGCTTGATTATACCCAATACGCCGTACGCGTCATTACCTTCGAACTAATTTTCATTGCCAGCTTCACCGGTCGCGGCAACTCCGCACCACCCAGTTCGACCGCCATATCAGAGTGCCGTGTTTCATCCACATACATCTGCTGGACCACCGCACGGCTTTTCTCATCCTGTTGCGGCAAGCGCGCGAGATGGCTTTGCAGGTGCGCGCCGACCTGGCGCTCGGTTTCAGCCAGAAATCCCAAATTCCACTTGTCGCCGAGCAATCCGGCAAAAGCACCGAGCGTCAGTGAACTGCCGTACAACAATGGATTAAGTACGCTCAGATGCCCTCCCATCTCATGCACCCGCCGCGATGTCCACGCCAGATGCTCGGTTTCCTCCTGCGCCGCCTGCTGCAATTTCTGCTGCACGACAGGATCACGCGCCGTCAGCGCCTGCCCCTGATACAAAGCCTGTGCGCAAATCTCTCCGCTGTGGTTAACCCGCATCAGCGCCACCGAAACTTTTTTATCATCTTCGCTCATCGACGCCTCCGGCAGACTGGCATCGGGAAACGGACGTATGCTCTGCGCCCTGCTGAACAAAGTACGCAGGCCCTTGTCGAATTCCACGATCAGGTTGTCCAAAGTTAACATGGCAATGCTCCTCAAAATTTTCGATTAACCGCTATTCCTCAATCCCGTCGCAATTCCATTTATCGTCAAATGAATCGCGCGCTTCACCAATACGTCGTCATCTCCGGCACGGTGGCGCTGCAACAGCGCAACTTGCAAGTGGTTGAGCGGATCAATGTAGGGAGTGCGGGTTAGCAGACTGCGCGCAACCGTTGGATTGTCCTGCAATAATTTGGTACTGCCGGTGACGGCAAGAAGCATTTCAACTGTTATTTCCCATTCATTGTTGATCGCCCCGAAAATCCGTTCCCGCAATTCGACATCCTCGACCAGCTCGGCATAACGCGAGGCGATGCCCATATCGGTCTTGGACAGTACCATGTCCATGTTGGACATCAGTCCACGAAAAAACGCCCAGTGTTTATACATCGCTTTTAATTGAGCAAGCCCGGATTCGCCTTCCTGCGCGATGAATTGCTTCACTGCACTGCCGAAACCAAACCAGCCCGGCAGCAAGGTGCGGTTCAAGCTCCAACTGAATACCCACGGAATAGCGCGCAAATCCTCGATGCGATTTGACGGTTTGCGCGACGAAGGACGGCTGCCGATGTTAAGTTCTGCAATTTCGCGTATCGGTGTCGAAGTGAAAAAATAGTCCGTGAAGCCGGGAGTTTCATAAACCAGTTTACGGTAAGCCACATAGGCATTGCGGCTCAACACTTCCATGATGCGGTGATATTCCGGCATGGTGCTGTCCGCGCCGTGGTGATGCAGCAGGGTGGCTTCCATGGTCGCGGCAACCAGTGTCTCCAGGTTGCGTCTGCCTATTTCCGGATTGGAATATTTGCTTGAAATGACTTCGCCTTGTTCGGTAATGCGAATTTGCCCGTTCACGCTGCCCGGCGGTTGCGCCAGAATCGCGTCGTAACTGGGGCCGCCGCCGCGTCCCACGGTACCGCCGCGACCATGAAACAGACGTAACTCGACACCGTGTTTGTCAAATACTTTTACCAGCTCAACCTCGGCTTTATATAACTCCCAATTGGCGGTAATGTAACCACCGTCCTTGTTGCTGTCTGAATATCCCAGCATCACTTCCTGCGTGTTGTTGCGGCTGGCCAACAATTTGCGATACCAGGAAATGGTGAACAGTTCATCCATGATTTTCGCGCCGCCGCGCAGGTCATCAATGGTCTCAAACAACGGAATGATATTGACGTAAGTAACCGGCGCATCGCCGCCTTCCAGCAATTTTACCTGTTGCAACATCAAAGCAAGTTCCAGCATGTCGCTCACCGCATCAGTTTTGGAAATGATGTGGTTGGGAAGCGCGGCATGGCCAAAACGCTGATGGATTTGTGCTGCCGTCTGCATTATGCGCAACTCTTTTTGCACCTCATCGGTGTACTGCCCAAAGTCAGCCATCAACGCTTTGCCGGCTTGCAATGCGGCCAGCAACACTTGGCGGCGCGCGGCTTCGTCCAGATCGGAATAGTTTTTAATCCCCGAGCCAAGGGCAAGGAGCTCACTTACCGTTTGTTCGTGAACCCCGCTATGCTGGCGCATGTCGAGGGGAGCCAGGTGAAAACCGAAAACTTCCACAGCACGGCGCAAATGCGCAATACGGCCACGCGCCAGATACACCGCGCCGTGCTTGAACAGCGAATCGATCAGCACATCCAGATCATGCATGAATTCCTGCGGCGAGGCATAAGCCTGCGCCTCTTTGTCCAGCGGCGTCGGGTGCGATATTTGATGACCAAGCTTTATGGCAGTCGCCGAGACGCGCCCATAAATCAGCACCAGCGCACGGCGATAAGGCTCGTCTTCGTGGCTCACCACGTGATCCGGCGAGGCTTCTGCAAGCGTGCGCAATTCCTCACTGACTTCCACCAGACGGTCAGTCAGGCTCAGGCGCGTACCCAGAAAGCGTGTTTCCCTGAGATAGTGTTCAAATGCCACTTCAGAATGCTGTTGTACCGCGTCCAGCATCACTTCGTGAGTAACAAAGGGATTGCCATCGCGGTCGCCGCCAATCCAGCTACCCACACGCAATACCGGCGGAATGCGAATATCCTTGTGAAAGCGCTCTTCCAGCTGTTTTTCCAGATAAGAGTAAATCTTGGGGATTTCCGTGAGAAAGGTATAGCGATAAAACTCCAGACCGTTCTTGATCTCGTCATACACGGTCAGTTTGACACTGCGCAACATGCGCGTCTGCCACAAGATCAGCACAAAACGATGCAAAGTTTCCTCGTTCTCCGCCAGTTCATCCGGCGTCATATCCAAGCGGTTTCGGTCTGATACAAGTTGCGAAATGATCAAATGGCAATCAAGAATGCTTTTGCGCTGAACTTCGGTAGGGTGTGCCGTCAATACAGGCGATACCAGCATGTTGTCGAGAAACGACTGCAATTTTTCCTTGCCGACCTGTCTTTCTTCGATGCGTTCCAGCGCCAGTTGCAGACTGCCGTTTTTCAATGCGTTACTTGATTTAAGGTGGGCGCGGTGGAGGCGATTGTGATGCAGGTCTTCGGCAATATTGGACAGTTGCGAGAAATAACTGAAGGCGCGCACCACCGCCAGTGTATCGCTGGGTGAAAGCGAATCCAGCATGCGCTCAAGATGTTCGCCATCGCGATTATCCTGAGTTTTGCGAAAGCGTACTGCGGCACGGCGCACGTTCTCGACCAGATGGAAAGATTCCTCGCCCTCCTGGGCGCGCAGCGTTTCGCCGAGAATGCGGCCAAGCAGGCGCACATCCTCGCGCAAAGGCAAATCTATACTGGAAATATCGGCAGAAGGGGAAAATAAATTCATCACATTCATCTCAAAAATGTTCGATCCAAAAACACTGTGTGCCCTATGTTAGAATACGGCGCATACAAGCTACTGAATCTCAGGAAATCCGATGAGCCAAACAACTCAAAATTTCCCTTCCCGTATTGTGATCGCATCGCGTGAAAGCGCGTTAGCCATGTGGCAGGCGGAACACATCAGGGACAGGCTGCGTGCATTATATCCGCAAACCCAAGTCAGCATTCTGGGCATGACCACGCAGGGCGACCAGATACTTGATGTCACACTGTCCAAGATTGGTGGCAAAGGTTTGTTCGTGAAAGAATTGGAAACCGCTCTGGAAAATGGCAGCGCCGACATTGCCGTGCATTCGCTCAAAGACGTGCCGATGAATTTGCCGGAAGGTTTCATGCTCGCCTGCATCGGAGAACGCGAAGACCCGCGCGATGCCTTCGTTTCCAACAATTACGCCAATCTCGCGTCGCTACCCGCCGGGGCAGTAGTCGGGACTTCCAGCCTGCGCCGCGAAAGCCAGTTGCGCGCACGTTTTTCGCACCTGAAAATCGAACCGTTGCGCGGCAACGTGCAGACCCGTCTGCGCAAACTGGACGAAGGACAATACGCCGCCATCATCCTCGCTGCTGCCGGATTGAAGAGGCTGGGCTTGGGCGCACGCATCCGCGATATTATTTCCAGCGATGACAGTCTACCTGCCGTGGGACAAGGTGCTCTAGGTATTGAATGTCGAACCGAGCGTGCCGATCTGGTCGGCACGCTGGCACCGTTGCACCATGCCGACACTGCCGCCTGCGTGATGGCCGAACGCGCCATGAGCCGTGCATTGTCAGGCAGTTGCCAAGTGCCGCTGGGTGGCTTTGCCGAAGTGGCTGGCGACAAGCTGCGGATGCGAGGTTTTGTCGCCACGCCTGACGGCACGCGTCTAATTCGTGCAGAGCAGACCGGCAGCGTGAGTGATCCAGAGGCGTTGGGCAAGGCCGTGGCGCAAGACCTGCTGGCGCAAGGCGCGGGTGCGATTCTTGCGGCGCTGGCTTTGTAAACCCTGCCCACAGCTTATGCCGATGAATAGCCTGGAGGGATGTAGGTGCGAATTCATTCGCACGCACAAATAGCTGTGCGAATAAATATGCACTACGATTGATTTTATAGATATGTTTCCAATTTCGTAATGTCCCCTGCCCTCCCCCTAGCCGGACTGAGCATCGCCGTGACCCGCCCGCGCGAGCAGGCGGTACAACTGGCACAGCATATCGAACAGGCAGGCGGCAAGGTTGTGTTATTTCCGCTGCTGGAGATCACTCCGACAGCCGACCCACACAAATTACGCGCACTCGTCGCACGCCTGCATGAATTCGATCTGGCTATTTTTATCAGCCCCAATGCGGTGCGCTATGGAATAGAAACCATTAAGGCAGCGGGGCAATTACCAGCCAAACTAAAAATTGCCACCGTGGGCCAAAGCAGTGCCAAGGCACTGCGCGATCTGGGCGTACAAGAAATTATCGCACCGCAGGATCGCTTCGATAGCGAGACCCTGCTGGCCTTGCCTGCATTGCAAAATGTAAGGGACTGGCGGGTAATAATTTTTCGCGGCAACGGCGGGCGTGAACTGTTGGGCGACACTCTGAAGGCACGCGGTGCGACGGTAGAATATGCCGAATGCTATCAACGTTCAAAACCACAACAGGATAGTACCGCATTGCTCGCCACTAATCCCCATGCCATCATCGTGACCAGCAGCGAGGCTCTGGGGTATCTGTGGGACATGTTCGATGAGCAAGGTAGGATAAGGCTTACCTCCATTCCGCTGTTCGTGCCGCACGCCCGCATTGCCAACACCGCACAACGTCTGGGATGGCACAATGTAATAAAAACTGCGGATGGAGATGACGGGGTGCTCTCAAGTTTGGTAGCATGGGCAGGGGAATGCTATTGATAAAGCCGCAAAAATGCAAAACTCCGTCATTGATGAAACTACTAGCCATTCGACTAAGCCCGCAAGCGGGCAAGTCGCTGGTTATCCCGCATAGGCGGGAACCCATTGGTTTTATTAACACGCCTCTGGATTTTGTCCTCGCTATGCAGGGGCTTTTAATGACTGGATTCCCGCCTACGCGGGAATGACGAATATATTAGAGGTTCGCTGAAAAGTTGGAAATAAGCTTATGAACGAGCAAGCATCGCCCGCAGAACCGAATAACACCCCCGCTGCACCGGAGACCCCGGCAACGACCGCCGTTGCGCCCCATAACAATCCCGTAGCGAACGTTATTGCGCGCATGAGCATTGCCCAGATGACGCTGGCTGTGGTGCTGGTGATATTCCCGTGGCAATGGTTCGACACGCACCGCCAGATCGGCAACATGGAGCAGGAGCTGGCGCTCCGTTTGGCCGAGATGGAAGGTAATAACAAGGCCAGCCAGATGCTGGTGACGCAAGGGCAGGAAACCACGCGTGAATTGTCCGCAAAAGTGGCGTTGCTGGAAGCACATTATGCCGAGGCGCAGAACCAGCGCGCCGCACTGGAAACCCTGTATCAGGAGCTTTCCAACAGCCGTGACGAAACCGTGCTGGCCCAGGTTGAACAGATGCTGCTGATCGCCGGGCAGCAGTTGCAGCTCTCCGCCAATGTGAAGGCCGCGTTGATTGCCATGCAGCAGGCCGACGATTATCTCAAGCGCATGGATCGCGCATCACTGAACGGTTTGCGCAAAACCATTGCCCGCGATATGGATAAGTTGCGGGCATTGCCTAATGTGGATGTGCCGGGCATCAATCTTCGCCTCGACAACCTGACAGCTGAAGTAGATTCGTTGCCGCTGTCGCAGGACACCCGTCTGCCGCCAGAGACCCGGATCACAACACCCGTCACACCCATGGAATCGGGCTGGCAGAAGCTGCTGCATGAAATATGGGATGACGCGAAGCACTTGGTACGCATCGAGAATACGCAAAAACAAGAGATGCCTTTGCTCTCGCCCACGCAGACTTTCTTTCTGCGCGAGAACCTGAAGCTGCGCCTGCTATCCGCCCGCCTGGCACTGCTTGCGCGCGACGAAACCAGCTTCAAGCATGACCTGCAAGCAACGCACGAATGGGTAATGCGCTACTTCGACACAAAATCTGCCGACGGCGCCCAGGCGGTCGTCACCCTGCAAACATTGCGCGCGTCCAATATCAGCATTGAACTGCCCGATGTCAGCGCCAGCCTGGAAGGAGTACGTAATTACCGCGTCTCCCGCGAGAAGCCGGCGCGATGAAATTCCTGTTCTGGTTACTCGGGCTGTTCGCACTTGCCGTTGCACTGACGCTGGCTGCGCACAATTCCGGCTACGTGCTGCTGGCGTATCCGCCCTACCGTATCGAGATGTCCCTCTCACTGTTTGCGGCAGGAATGCTGGCCTTGTTCGTGTTCGGCTATCTGGCGCTGCGACTGCTGTCTGCCGCATTGAATCTGCCGGCCTACGTGCGCAAGTTCCGTTCCGAACGCACCCGTGCCAAGGGACGCTCGGCCATGATGGAAGCGCTGGGAGCATTTTTTGAAGGGCGTTACGCGGTGGCCGAAAAGGCGGCAGCGCATGCAATGGAGCTGGGTGAAAATTCCACCCTTAACCCAATCATTGCCGCGCGTGCCGCACACGAGTTACGCGAATTCGGCAAACGTGACGCCTACCTCGCCGTAGCCGAGGACAATACGGTGGGTGAAACCACCATGCGGCTGATGGCGGCGACCAAATTCAACCTCGACCAACACCAGCCGCTGGCAGCGCTGGAGACCCTTAAAAGTTTGCGTGAAGTGGGTGTGCGCGGCCATGTCGGCGCACTGCATCTGGAGCTCAAGGCACAGCAACAGGCAGGAAAGTGGGATGGGGTGCTCGATGTAGTGAACCAACTGGAAAAACGCGAAGCTATAAATGCCACTTACGCTTCGCAGATGCGTCAACAAGCCTGGCTGGAAAAAATCCGCAACCAAACGCAAAATGCCACGGAATTACTGACAGTATGGAGAAGCATCCCCGACGAATTGAAACAACGTACCAAAATTGCCACTGCCGGCGCGCGCGCATTCATCCAATCGGGAGATTGTAAAAACGCGCAGCAGGTGCTCACCTACAGCCTGAATGCGCAGTGGGACAGCGACCTGGTAAAACTGTATGGTGACTGCCTGGCAGGCGATGTAATCGGGCAGATCGAACAGGCCGAACGTTGGCTTAAAGAACATACTGATGACGCCGGCTTGTTGCTGGCGCTGGGCAAGCTTTGCCTGCATCAAGGTTTGTGGGGCAAAGCGCAGAGCTATCTGGAAGCCAGCGTCAGCGTGTCGCCCAGTCGCGCTGCCTATATTATGCTGGGACAGTTGGCAGAGAAGCTGCACAAGCCGGATGAGTCACTTGGATATCTTCAGAAAGTGATTGAGTTGGCAACAGAAATCGAGGGTGGTGAGCGAAGAATCGGAATCGGTGATTGAAGCGTCTTGAGTCGAACCCAGGTCGCCGACTTGGAAAAACCAATAAAACTATTGTTCCCCTTGGGTATGGGAAATCCGGGTTGAGTAGTTTGCGGAAAGGTTAAATTTTAATGCCGCTCTATTCACGCGCACTCTGCTGGTTCCGCCGCGATCTCCGCTTGCGGGATCACGCGGCGTTGTATCACGCTTTGAAACAAAGCGCATCCGTTCATTGCGTGTTCGTATTCGATACCGACATACTGGATAAGCTGGTCGGCAAGCAGGATCGCAGACTCGAATTCATCTGGCATAGCCTGCGCGAACTGCAAGAAAACTTACTGCGACAAGGCAGTACATTACGCATATTGGTCGGCAAGGCTCGGCAAGAAATTCCCCGCTTGGCACACGAACTTGATGTGCAAGCGGTGTTTTGTAATCATGATTACGAACCGGATGCAATGGAGCGCGATGCCGGGGTTGAAGCAGCGCTGGCACAATCGGAAATTACGTTCCATCACTACAAAGACCAGGTTATCTTCGAGCAGTCGGAGATACTTACCGGTGCCGGCCATCCATACAGTGTGTTCACTCCCTACAAGAATGCTTGGCTAAAAAAACTGGATGATTCTTATTTGCGCGCATACCCCACAGAGAAATATTTTTCGACGCTCGCCCCTGACTCTGCCGCATTCCTGCCGGATTTAGAGACTTTCGGGTTTGCCCCGGCAAATTCAAAAAAATCGTTACCAACCGGAGAATCCGGCGCAGAGCAATTGTTTGGAAATTTCTTGAAGCGTATGGCGCAGTACCGTGAAGCGCGCGATTATCCCGCTGAGAATGGCGGATCTTGCCTGTCAACTCACTTGCGCTTCGGCACCATCTCCATTCGCCGACTCGCATCACATGCTTATTACGCGGGCGGAACAGGGGCGCAAACCTGGCTGAACGAACTGATCTGGCGGGAGTTCTACCAAATGCTACTGCACCATCATCCCCGCCTGGCACACGGACAAACCTTCAAACCGCAATTCAACACGATTGCTTTTCCCAATGACAAGGAAAAGTATTTGGCATGGTGTGAAGCTCGCACCGGATTCCCGCTCATTGATGCCGCAATGCGCCAACTCAATCAAACAGGCTACATGCACAATCGCCTGCGCATGGTGACGGCCTCTTTTCTGGTAAAAGATTTGCACATCGATTGGCGTTGGGGCGAACGCTATTTTGCACAACAACTATTGGACTTCGACCTCGCATCAAACAATGGCGGGTGGCAATGGGCTGCCTCAACCGGTTGCGACGCACAACCATGGTTTCGCATTTTCAATCCCATTACCCAATCCGAAAAGTTCGATGCACAGGGTAAATTCATTCGGTGCCATGTGCCCGAACTCTCGCACTGCCCGGACAAATGGATTCACGCCCCGTGGCTGATGCCAACAGTCGAACAACAACGTTGCGGGGTGGTGATCGGACAAAATTACCCCAATCCGGTCGTAGACCATGCTCTGGCCAGAATACAGACCCTCGCACTTTATAAAGATGCCAATCGTCATCAGATCACTTATTGAAGAATCTTGAGAGAGTAACGCATGCGCATATTGATGACAGGTGGCACCGGGTTGATAGGTGGAATTCTTTCGAAGGCTTTGCACCAACGCGGCTGTCAGTTGACTGTATTAAGTCGGCATCCGGATACGGTAATAAGCAAATGCGGCCCGGGTACCGGTATTTTCACTTCACTGGATCAATGGAATCCGGAACAGGTTTTTGACGTAGTCATTAATCTGGCGGGTGAACCCATCGCTGACAAGCATTGGTCAGTACGACAAAAACAGGAGATCCGGGATAGCCGGGTAACCCTCACGCAACAACTGGTTCGCAAAATTGCGACCGTCAACCGGAAACCGACGGTTTTATTAAGTGGATCGGCAATCGGCTACTATGGAAGCCGGGGAAACGAGTTGCTCGATGAGACATCTGCCATCGGCCGGGGGTTTTCTGCTGATCTCTGTGGCGACTGGGAAAGTGCCGCATTACAAGCTGAAGGACACGGCGTGCGTGTTTGTTTGTTGCGAACCGGACTGGTGTTGAGCGAAAACGGCGGACTACTTTCGCGCATGCGGTTGCCATTTGGATTTGGGGTCAGATTGGGTGACGGGAAGCAATGGATGAGCTGGATTCACATCGACGATTATATTCGGATCCTGCTTTTTTTGATGTTTCACCCGAATGCACGTGGACCGTTCAATATGACAAGCCCCAATCCTGTTACTAACGGAGACTTCGCCAAGTCACTGAAAGAGGCGCAGCGAGGTTTGACGGTGCTTTCCATTCCTTCAGTATTGCTCAAATTGTTACTTTCAGAGCGCGCGACTTTGCTGCTTGAAGGACAGCGTGTTCTTCCAAAGAAAATCGAATCCTTCGGCTACTCTTTTCTCTACCCCGGGTTACCTTCCGCTTTGACAGAGCTTCGAACACGGCAATCAAACAGGTTGCCAGGGGAAAGCAAAGATTAGCTATTTTGGTCGTTATGGAATTTTTGCATAGGCAGGAAAATCCCAAGAATCGGATTCATGTGATGTCCTTTCTGATTGCCTTGACGGGAAAGAGTCCAGGTCATCCTGGTATGCCTGGACTTTGAATTTACTTACCGATTTGATTGCTGACTGCGTTTTCCTGCTGGTTAAGCGTTTTCTGTTCCTGCTTGGTGATATGTCCGCCGTTTTGAGATGCCATAGCACGTTCTTCCTGGCGAATCTGGTGATCTTCCTTATGCAGATTGGCAGCCTGTCCCTTGGAAATTTCACCTTCCTTGACTTCATTGTTGATGCGTTTGTTCTGATTATTGAGCCGATGATTGACTTCATGGCGACGCGGGTGATCTTTGTTCCAATTCTTTTTGGCCTGCTGGCCATTTTGTGCCGGCTGTGCATCAGCCGCAAAAACCCCGGTGGTTGAACTCAGAAAAACAGTTGCAATGATAATAGTGGAAATGTGCGTAAGTTTCATTTATTCCTCCATTTGTTTTGTGGGTAGGTCGAGCTGACGGTCAAACATGATGTCAGCATGTTCAATAACGATCCAATGTAAAATTTGTTGACGCAGATCAAGGTGCAAGTTTAACCAGGTTTTGGTTGATGATCAGAATCGATGCGTCATCATGCGGCTTGTTGCCAGCCAGGCTTTCTTTCCAGACCCTGTCAAAAACCGCTTTATCCAAGGTATTGCCGAAGGTTTGAATAACGTCGCAAACCCAATTTTCTCCCAGGTCATGGCCGTCCGGTCCTTGAGATTCAAGTACACCGTCTGTACAAGTCACCAGCATTGATTTATCCGACCATGGTGCGCTGAAAAACTTTAAATCGAGTTTGTTCGAAGCAAGAATCCCGAGCGAGAGGTTGCCTGAGCTAAAGGATTGAATTTCGCCCGCGCAATACAAATAGATTTTCGGCGTGCCGCCAATCCAGCCGGTAAGTTCCGAATTCAAATGATTCAGATGCAGAAACGTTCCGGCCAGAAAACGTCCCGATGGTGAAAGTTCGCGAACCTTGTCATTTATTTCGGGGACAAGAATCTCCAGCGGCTTGCCTTTTTTTGACATCGCATAGAATGCCTGTATTGCCGGTAAGACATTTATGGCCGCAGGCAATCCGTGACCCATGGCATCCACCATCATCACGTTAAGGCCGCCGTCAGGGGTTTTTGCCACGCAAATTGCATCGCCGCTAAAGTGGTGCGAAGCTGACAGTATCGAATATTCCACTCTGGGATCTTGCTGGCTTGCGTTCAGGTAACGCTCCATCACATAAGCGGCAAGTTCATCATCTTCTTCATGCACTGCCACATATTGGTTAAGCTGCTTTTGCATTGCGTGAATGCGGCTCATGACGTTCATTTTTGCGAGGAGCATGGCAGGGTCGACCGGTTTCGCGAAGAAATCATCACCCCCGACTTTTAACGCGTACAGCCGGTCGGCTTTTTCGGAGAGTCCGGTCAGAAAAATGATGGGTACCCATTCCTTGTGTTCCGCACGAATCGCTTTGGTGGCTTCATAGCCATCAATGCCGGGAAGGATTACATCCATCAATACCAGATCGGGCTTGATTTGCCTGAACATGTCGACAGCCTGCTCCCCGGTGCCGGCCGTATGCACTTTATGACCATAATGACCGAGCAGCGCGGCAATCAGCATAGCCTGGGATTTTTCATCTTCAACCAGCAGCACATTAAGCGCGGCGCCTGTACCATCTTTGAGCGGAAGCACCAAGTCCTTGTCGGACATGGCCTGGGCAAAAGCGCTAATTATGTTCATGATTGGTTACTGTCTTTGATAGCCGCTCTCAACAACGGCTAATTGGTCAATATACTCAAAGCCCCAGCGAAGCAAGCAGGTCATCCACTTCGTCCTGTCCGTTGACGTTGTCTTCGGTCTTGAGACCGGGGCCGGCAGTCAACCCTTGGGTGCTGATCAGGGAATCTTTCGCATCCGGGGCGTATTCCTTGAGCAGGTCAAGCAGGATGGCCTCAACCTCAACGGCAGCGACCACAATCTTGTTGACCATTTGCCCCGCCACATCGCGGAATTCCTGGGCTTCCATGATCTGCATCAGGTTGTGATGGACAATTTCCTCGGCGGCAGCGATCTCGCCCAGCTTGGTGATGGTTTCTGCAACTAAATTGCCTTGATTGCCGAAACTGGCTTCAGACAGGCGAAAAGCCAGGTCGCTGCAGGCGGCGCGATTACTCTTGGTTAGCGGTATTGAGACTTCTACCGCACTGATGGTTTTTTCCGACGCTTCGTGCATGGACTTGTCGATAAAGGATAACCGGTCGCGCGCATCCGGCATGGTGGCTGCCGATTTTTCCAGGTTGCGGGTATGTCCCAGTTCCTTGAGAAGCCGGTGCAACCGGGCCGCCGCATGACCAATTTTCTGTACTTTGGCGTCGGGTTCGACAGCGCGATTCTTGCGCGGTTTAGTTGTCATGGAAACAAATCCTGATAATAGGTAACAGAAGTTTAACGTAAATGGCTCCAATATGCATGGCGCTTGATTGATCCTGATTCGCACCTTGCGGCGCTTCGCTATGTGCGCTAACAGACCGACAAAGTCCGGTAACCGCAATCAATATGTCCCTTCCGGTTATCCAAGTTACCCCACGAAAGTGACCATGTTCATAAATAGAGTTTTCCCGTATGCGTTGCTGGTACTGAGCCATGGTGTTTTTGCAGCGCAGCCGCCAGTCGCCGGTGGTCAGATGCAGCAGATTCCGCCTGCCCAAAGTCTGCAAAAATTGCCTCCAAAAGTCGAAATTGAACAAGGTAACGTGCCGGTCATTCCGGAATCCGGGAGTGTGGAAATTTATGTCAAAAAGATTAAAGTCACCGGCAGTCGGATTTATACCGAAGATGAGTTGCTCGCGGTCACCGGTTTCAAGCCGGGTAGCCGGTTGACGCTCACCGACCTGCGCGGTATGGCAACCAGAATCGCGGATTATTATCACCGGAACGGGTACTTCGTTGCCCAAGCCTACTTGCCGGCGCAGGATATCAAGGACGGAGCAGTGACAGTCTCCGTGATCGAAGGCCAATACGGCAAGGTCACATTGCACAACCAAAGCAGCCTTTCCGATGCTCTGGCAAACAGCCTTCTTGGCGGCCTGAACAACGGCGACCCGATCGCTTCGGCCCCGCTCGAAAGCCACATTCTTCTGCTCTCCGACCTTCCCGGTGTGAATGTCAAATCAAGCTTGATTCCGGGCGCTTCCGTGGGAACATCCGACCTGATCGTTGAGGTCACACCGGCGCAGCGCGTCACGGGGAACGTCGATGTAGACAACGCTGGCAACCGTTACACCGGAACCAACCGCTTGGGAGCGACGGTTAATTTCAATAACCCGGCAGGCCAAGGCGATGTTGCCACGCTACGCGTGCTGACCTCCGGTTCCGGGCTGAACTATGCACGTGCTTCTTACCAAGTGCAATTCGGAAAAGCAAAGGCCGGGCTCGCCTACAGCGATCTGCGATATTCACTGGGTGAAACATTCTCAAGCCTGCAGGCCAATGGTACGGCACAGATAGCAAGCTATTACGGCAGCTATCCGCTGATCCGCTCGCGCAACAACAATCTCTATGTCCAGCTTGCCTGCGATGCCAAGGCATTTCAGGACAAGATTGACTCTACCTCGACAGTCACTAACAAAAAGGTACGCGTATTGATGTCAAGCCTCAATGGCGACCACCGCGACAATTTCGGTGGCGCTGGACTGAGCAGTTATTCCTTCACATGGGCGGCCGGCAATATCGACATACAAACCCCCGCAATGTTGTCTTCGGATGCGGTGTCTGCGCAAAGCAACGGCAATTACAACAAGTTTTTGTTCAGTACCAGGCGACTGCAAAACGTGACCGAATCGATCTCGCTTAACGCAGCGCTCAATGGGCAATTTGCATCAAAAAATCTGGATGTTTCCGAGAAAATGGAACTGGGTGGCATGTATGCAGTGCGGGCTTATCCGGAAGGCGAAGCCTATGCTGACCAAGGTTATGTACTGAATCTGGAAGCAAGAAAACAACTGCCTGAATTCTCCGAACGACTATCCGGACAAATGCAGTTGATAGGCTTCGTCGATACCGGCACCGTTACAGTGGACAAAAATTCCTGGGCGGCAGGACAAAACCGCAGGACCTTGAGCGGTGCGGGGGTTGGACTGAACTGGACGGGTACCGACAATTTTGTGGTCAAGGCATATTACGCCCACAAAGTGAGCAATGCAGCGGCTACTTCAGCTCCCGACTCGCCGGGCAGTTTCTGGTTGCAGGCCGTGAAATATTTTTGAGGATGGAGTTACACGATGAGCTTAAATAATCCATTACACCCGATGCCTCCTCCCGTTTGCGGGGGAAGTACCAGAGAGGGTACAAGCCCCTTGTTTTTCGTGAGTAATGCCCCCCATCCCAAGCTTTCTCCCGAAAAGGTGGAGGGGAGGTCTTGCCCCAATAATTTATCATGTGTTTCAATTTTTAAAAATGCCGGCGCAAGCTTTCCCCTGAAAGCCCTGGCAATCTCCCTGATGATGTCCTTTGCAGCCAATGTTTACGCACTGCCTGCGGGAGGCGTTGTATCGGCGGGGAGTGCGGGCATTAGCAGTGTTGCGGGCAGCACGACCATTATCCAGTCAACGCAGAACGCGGCGATTAACTGGCAGAGCTTCAATATCGGACACAACGAAGCTGTGCAGTTCGTACAGCCAAACAGCAATTCGATAGTGCTTAATCGTGTGCTAGGCCCCGATCCTTCAAACATTCTTGGTGATCTGTCGGCCAACGGCAAAGTGTTTCTGGTGAATCCGAACGGCATCCTGTTCGGCAAGGGTGCGCAAGTAAATGTAGGCGGGCTGGTTGCGTCCACCCTCAACATCACTGACAGTGGCTTCATGGCAGGCAATTACAACTTTTCAGGTACGAATAATGGCACGGTCTCAAACCAAGGAACGATCAATACGGTCACCAATGGTGGCTATGTAGCACTGTTGGGTGCCAACGTCAGCAACGACGGCATCATCACGGCGAAACTCGGAACAGTCGTTCTTGCCGCTGGTACAGCCATTACCATCGACGTAGCCGGAGATGGCCTGCTCAATATCACGGTAAATCAGGGCGAGGTGAATGCGCTGATCCGGAACGGTGGATTGATCCAAGCCGACGGCGGACAAGTTTTGTTGACCGCGCAGGCGGCGGGAAACCTTTTGCAGAGCGCTGTAAACAACACGGGTGTGATCCGCGCGCAGACCGTCGAGAATCGCAACGGGACCATCAAGCTTCTGGCCGACATGCAACGCGGTACCTTGAATGTGGGCGGCACGCTGGATGCCTCGGCTCCGAATAGCGGGAATGGCGGTTTTATCGAAACCTCCGGCAGCCGTGTATTGATTGCCGATAGCGCAAGGATCGATACGTTGGCACCGCAGGGAAAAACGGGTTTATGGCTGCTTGATCCAACGGACTTCACTATCGCGGCTTCGGGAGGCGATATGACTGCTGCGGCGCTTGTCAACACGCTGCTTGCATCGAACGTTACCATTTCCAGCAACAACGGGTTAGTCGGCAGCAATGGCGATATCAACGTCAATGCACCGGTTCACTGGGCAGGGGCGACCACGCTGACGTTGAATGCCGTTCATGACGTACTCGTCAATGCCCCGATGACCGCCGACACAGCCGGAGCAAACATTGTGCTGACTGCCGGGCATGATGTTGATTCAACGGCCACGCTTACCGTCGTCGCTGCCGTCTCCTCGATCAACATAAACGCCGGCAATGACGTAAGAGTAGGCGGTGTCCTCACAGCTACCGCCGCCAATAGCGTAATCGGCATAAGCGCAGTGCATGACGTCATCACCACTGCCATCATCAATGCGGTCGCTGCAAATTCGTCGGTCACGATAAATGCCGGCAATGACGTGCAAATCGGGGGGGCAATCACCGGCACTGCCGGGAATACAACAATTGAAATGATTGCCGGGCTGGATGTGATCTCTTCAGCCGCAATCACCGCCGTTGCAGCTGGTTCGACGATCAGCATGAACGCGGGACGTGATGTAACCACGACAAACACTGCCCCGATACTTGCCGTTGCGGCGACAACCGTTATTGACTTGGTCGCCGCCCGCGATGTGAACGTCAACTCCGCCATCGCCGCTGGCGCGGCAGGTTCCACGATCAGCATGAAAGCCGGAAATAACGTGAACGTCATTTCCGCGATTGCCGCAGGCGCGGCAGGCTCGTCAATTCTGCTGAACGCGGGACAGAACGTGAACGTAACCGGCGCGGTTTCTGCAGGCTCATCGATTGTGATGGAAGCCGGACTTAATGGCTCCGGTCCGGGAATAGCCGGAGGAACAGTTACTATTGCCGGTGCGGTAACAGCACTGAATACCACCATACGGTTTAATCCGAATGGTTACGCCAATACGAGCGCGGAAATTGCAGCTTACATCGCGAATGCAACAGGCACGGTGGACGCGAAAGCATGGGTATTTGCGGAAGGGAACAACAAGATTTATGACGGCGCCAACGCTGCAACTCTCACTTTTGTCGGTTCGCCTGCTGACGGTGGTTTTGTCACTTTGCTTCCCGGTACCGCAACTTTTGGTAACACAGGCGCGGGAACCGGCAAGACGGTTACATTCAACGGTTACACCATCAGTGGCGCAAACGTTGTTGATTTTGTCCTGTTTGCCTCTTCCGGAATAACGACAGCCAACATTACCCCGGCTCCACTTACTGTGACAGCCTCCGATGTCTCGAAGACCTACGGCCAGACACCAACACTAACTCACTTTACCACGACGGGTCTGGTGGCCGGTGAAACCATCGGCAGTGTCAGCGAGACGAGTCCCGGCGCGGCGGCGACCGCCGGCGTGGGTGGGGGGCCGTATGCAATCACGCCGGGCAGCGCAACCGGCGGCACTTTTCTAGCGTCCAATTACATCATAGGTTATGCCAACGGCGCACTGAAGGTGATCCCGGCCAACTTGACGGTAACTGCGTCCAATTACACCAAGACCTATGGGCAGACAGAGAAACTGTCGGCCTTCACCACGGCTGGCCTGTTAACCGGTGAAACCGTCGGCAGCGTCACCGAAACGAGTCCCGGCACGGCGGCAACCGCCAGCGTGGGTGGGGGGCCGTATGCAATCACGCCGGGCAGCGCTACCGGTGGCACTTTTACTGCATCCAACTACGCCATAGGCTATATCAAAGGTGCACTGACAGTGAATCCAACCGGATTAACAGTGACGGCGGCAGACGCCACCAAGACCTACGGCCAGACAATGATATTGACGGCATTCACCACAGATGGCCTGGTGAATGGTGAAACTATCGGAGCGTTCACAGAGACGAGTCCGGGTACAGCGGCATCTGCCAGCATCTTGGGCAGTCCGTATGTGATCACACTAGGTAGAGCTGGCGGAGGCACTTTCACCGCCACCAATTACACCATTGTTTATGTCAACGGCGCGCTGACAGTAATCCCGCTGATTCAGACCGTACCGGTTGGGGTAGCGCAGGGTGCCGCATCGATCCTGGAGAACGCCGTCATGCCCGCCCCGGTACTTGCCGAGCCACCTTCGGAACTGCTTTCCGTAGTGCCATCCGCACTGCCCGTCTTGCCGGATACGGCACCCGTTGAAACACCGGCTTTAGCACCTGCCCCGACACCGCCCAACATATAAGCAGCTTATGTACGCCAACGAACATACAAAGCAGCGGAAGATGTCCATGATCAGCAAAATTGTTAACAAGGAGTAATAACATGTTGAAGAAACCCGCTTTGAAATTGTCGGTTGCCGTCATGTTGCTGGCTGCGTCCGATGTCGTTCTTGCAGCATCTGCCAGCACATCTGTCCCGGTATCGGCATCCGTTTCACAAAACTGTTCGATCAGTACTTCATCAGCCCTTGCATTTGCCACCTATGATCCCGTGAACATTAACGCAACTGCGGCATTGAACACTACCGGCTCGATCAGCGTCGCTTGTTCCAAAGGTGCAACCGGGCTGACGATAGGTATGGATAACGGCACCCACGTTGCCGGCTCGCAGCGTCAGATGTTGGGCGGAACTGCCGCAGGCATGCTGCAATACAACATTTTCCAGCCTCCTACCAATGCTCCGAGTACGGCCTGTACTTTCCCCGGCACTATAGCGTGGACCGCTGTCGGAGCCGGAATGTTGACGCTCACCAGCGCGCCGACCAAGGTGGCCAGAGTTTACAACGTGTGCGGAACGATCCCCGCCGGACAGGATGTCGCAGCGGATACGTATACCGATACGGTTAGCGCAACGATCAACTTTTAATAATGGTGACTACTATGAATAACTCGATATGCGGCATGGACATGACTACAACAAATCACCTGCGGAAGATGTCGCTCTATGTTTTTCTCTGCGCTTTTGCGCTACTTGCTCCAAGGCTTGCAGGGGCGGCGGGTTGGGAAATAGACCCGGTTCGCGTTGAATTGTCTCCGGAACAGCAAACGGCTGCGGTCACTGTCAAAAACGGCTCGAACCAACCGACATCGATTCAAATTCAGGCCGTCGAATGGTCACAACTCAATGGCAAAGACATCTATACCCCAACCCGGGATCTGCTCGTTTCGCCACCCATTGTTACTATCGCACCGCAAAGTGAACAGATCATCCGCGTGGCCTTGCGGCGCAAGGCGGACACAACAAACGAGCTGACCTATCGCATAAGTATGCAGGAACTTCCCCCGCAACCGGCACCGGGATTCATCGGGGTGCAGGTCGCATTGCGTATTACTTTGCCGGTATTCGTCCAGTCGCAAAAGGGCGAAGCCGAGCCGAAAGTGGTTTGGAACATTTCACAGATGCCGAATAATACGATCAAAGTTGGCGTAAAAAATCAGGGCACCGCGCACATTCAGATTTCCGATTTTGCACTTTACGTTGCGGGGAACGACCAGCCGATTGCCGACGAGTCAGCCTCAAGCTACATACTGGCAGGACAATCGCACGAGTGGCTGTTGAAAACGGGCTCTCCGGAAAAGATAACTGCCGATCATCTGAGCCTCAAGGCATATACCGATGCTGATAACGTCAATACGGAACTTGTGCTGGGCAAGCCGTAACTTCGCGGCTATATTTCTGATCGGGATCATTTTCAATCCTTGGGCTTCGGCAGAATCCATATCGGAATTCCAGGAACGGTTGATGCTCGTCGATATCAATCGGCAGCAATTGAACCAAACCGTGCTGGTGCTCGAAGATAAAGCCGGAGTTCTCTACTTATGGAGCCAGGACTTGCAGCGCTGGCGTTTGCGCCAACCGAACCCAAGCACCGCAATCGTGTATCAGGGTGATAATTATTTCCCGCTCAGCGCAATCCTGGGTGTGTCGCATGTGTACGATCCGAAAACGCTTACTCTGATGATTGAAGTGCGCTCCCAGGCATTTACCCGGACAACGATAGATTCGCAATATACAAATATGCCATTACCGGTCAAACCAGGCTCCGGCGGGTTTATCAACTACGATTTCTTTGCCGCGCATACGCAGGATTCGACCCAGCGTTCCGCACAGTTCGAGCTCGGCTATTTCAATCGCTTTGGTGTCGGAACCGGCAGTGTGTACGCAAACAATCCAGGCAGCAGTTCCAGCGTGACGCGGCTTGATACTACCTGGACGACTGATTACCCCGAAAAGATGGAAACTTTGCACTTGGGTGATGCTATTACCACACCCGGCACATGGGGTCGTTCGGTACGTTTCGGCGGGATACAATTTGGCACAAATTTCGGAACACAACCCGGTTTCGACACGTTTCCGCAGCAAAGCGCAGCCGGCCAGGCGGTATTACCATCAACTGTTGACGTGTTTATCAATAACACACTGGTGTCGAGCCAGAGCTTGCCACCCGGGTCGTTTTCAATCCGCAATCTTCCGGTCATTACCGGTGAGGGTAACGTTCGGCTCGTGGTACGAGATCTGTTCGGTCGAGAACAAGTCATTACCCGACCGTTCTACGCCAGTCAGACACTGTTGCGCACGGGCTTGGAAGATTTCTCCGGCGAGTTCGGCTTTTTGCGCGAGAATTTTGGCATAAACAGCAATGATTACAGTGAGTGGCTCAGCACGGGCACATATCGCCGGGGCTTGAACGAACACTTTACCGGCGAACTTCACGCTGAAATGATGCGGAACCTGACAACGGTTGGCCTCGGCGGAGACTACCTGATACCGCAGCTCGGGACAATCGGCACTTACGTCGCGGGCAGCCTAAGCAAGTCCGGCAATGGAGGCTTGTTACTTTTTGGGATCGACCGGCTGGCACAGCCATGGAGCCTGGGAGCACACACTCAATGGATAAGCCGCGACTTCACCCAGGTTGGGCTGCAAGCCCCACAGTTGCCACCGGTTCAGTTGAGCAGCATCAACCTCAGCTACGCCACGCGCAATAGCGGATCTGTCGGTATTGCCTATGTGACACAATACAACCGGGACCAGGTCAATTCGCGTATCGCCACCTTTAGTTATAGCGTTTCGCTGGGGAAAACAGGATCGCTTTCACTTTCTGCGCTTCGCACCTATGCAGGAGACGAAAATACAACGATTTTCGCTATGCTCAGCATCTCTTTGGGGCCTTCGACAAGCCTGAGCAGCAGTTTGCAATCCGCGCGCGCAGGCAGCGCCGGGAATAGCAATGATTTCAGCACTACACTGCAACTCAACCTGCCGCCCGGTGAAGGTTACGGATACAAGTTGCAAGCCGATACCGACGGTTCCAGAGAAGCATCCTATTCGCTTCAGAACAACATCGGCACCTACACTATAGATGCCGCTCAAAACCAGGATTCGACTGCAACGCGTCTGGATGTGTCGGGTGGCATGGCAATGCTCGGCAACAATTTATTTTTGAGTCGCAGTATTGATCAAAGTTTTGCCGTGGCCCGCATTCCGGATTATCCCGGCGTGCGCATACTCGCGGACAATCAGCCGGCGGGCCGAACTGATGCGGGCGGCAACGCACTGATCCCACGGCTGCGCGCATACGACATAAACCTGATTTCGATCGACCAGCGCGATCTGCCTCTGGATGCTGAAATCAGCACGCTCAAGCTGGAAGCGGTTCCATATTTTCGCAGCGGCGTGGAGGTGAAATTCCCGATCCGGCATTCACATGGCGCAACGCTCACCATCCATCTTGAAAATGGCAATCCAATGCCGGTTGGCGCTTCGGTACAGGAGGTTGGCAATGATACCGTTTACACAGTTGGATACGATGGTGAAGTGTATGTCGTCGGTCTCGGTACGACCACCCGGTTGCGCGCAACCTGGAGCAGCCAAAGTTGTGAATTCGATGTCAGTTTCACTGCGAGTGCCGATCCCCTGCCGGACCTCGGTATCTTTGTTTGCAGGGGAGTCAAACAATGACGGATCCAAAAAATGGCCTTGGCAAGCGTTCGGTTCTGCTGCCGGGTGCGCTATGCAGCGCGATATTCGGAGCAACCGCCGTATGGTTTGCAGTCTTGTCACAGCCTTCGTTCGCCGCAACTTCCTGCTCGTTCTCATCCGTTACCCAAGTCAGCTTCGGTATCTATGACGTTTTTTCCGCTCTTCCCAACAACAACGGTGTTGGCAGCATCACCATCTTTTGCGAAAGCGGCGGTGGCCCGAGTTTTGTCGTTACCCTGAGCGCCGGCCAGAGCAATAGTTACGCGTCAAGAGTGATGATGAGCGGCGGAAACCGGCTGAACTACAATCTTTACACCAGCGCAGCACGAACAGTGATCTGGGGCGACGGGACGGGTGGCAGCAATGTAATGACGACGGCCAAGCATGCCACCACGACACTAAGTATATTCGGCCAGATACCTGCCGACCAGGATGCGAACATCGGAGTCTATACCGATGCCATCATTGCAACCGTGAACTTTTGACGTTGCCCCAAACCGGACACGTTTGAAATGAGGCCACACGGGTATAAAGATCAATTCGTATCCAAGAGTATACCCCACCGGGTTTTATACATGAGGCTGTTGTTTTTCCCGCCTTGGGAATAAACATCGGTGCCACCGGTATCGAAAAGAAAACCGAAACTGCCCAGGTCACGCGTGGGTTCGAAATTACCCCGGCCCTGACCGAGACTTCTCAGATAATATTCGTCATCCCCGCCGTTGTCCGAGAGTATCCCGATGCCGTTGTCGTTCCCTGCGCCTTGAGCAATAACTCCGGAGATGTAACGGTCGTTGCCACCGTTATCAAGCAGAAACCCGATGCCGTAGTCGTGGCCGCACCCTTGCGCGACGCCGAAATCGGCAAGGTAATTGTCGTCGCCTTCGCCATCGATCAGAACACCGGCGGACATATGTATTCCGGCCCCCTGCGAGTAGCGCCCTGAAATATAACGGTCGTTGCCCTTGCGGTCATCGAGGATGCCCAGTGAGAACCAATAGCTGGATCCCTGCGCAAAATAGTCGGCCACATAGGTGTCATTTCCTTCGGCTTCGGCGATGATGCCGATTCCGCCCGAGGCACCAACGAGGGATTCCCACGGGCGCATGCCGAGACCAAAACCCTGGGACATCGATACATATGATTTACCGGGCGCGCGAAAATCTTCGTACATACCCCCGGCGAAATAATTATCATTGCCCGCAGCCTCGATGATGGCACCGAATCCCTTGATATAACCGGCGCCCTGGACAAAAAAGTTGCCGAAATAGGTATCGTCACCTCCGCCTTCGGCCAGCATCCCGATGCCAAAACTCCCGGCGCCCTGAGAGACGGCAGTCGCGGTGTACTGATCATTGCCGGCCAAATCAGCCAATATTCCAATGCCAAGAATTCCGGCGCCCTGGGAATGGTTCTTCGCCATATAACGGTCATTGCCTTCGAGGTCGATCAGGAATCCTCCGCCGAGCAGTCCTGCGCCTTGGGCAAAATCGTCTGTTGTGGAATAAACATCGTCGCCGGACAAGTCGATGACAACGGAGAACGGGTTAAGCCGCGTACTGCCGCCGGCGTGGTTGAAATATTTGTCGTTGCCGCCGAAGTCAAGAATCAGCGCGGCGTCTTCGGTGTATGTGTTGTCCTTTGTTCCGCCGATCAATACCCGTCCTGCCGGGGTATCAATGACGGTCAGGTTTTCTTCTTCCCGCACGACCCATCCGTCCGGATATCGTTCCAGTTTGCCGGCTTTCTTGTCCAGTTTTTCAAGAGTCTCCAAATCCAGCGCCTGCGCTATTTCCCCCGCTGCGTTCATCAAACGGGGAAGATCCAGCTTCAGCACAAGTTGGAAAAACCGGAGCAAGAGGGCTTCATCTTCCCGTTTCTCTTCCTCGGTTTTTTCCTTCTTCAAAGAGTTGAGGTCCTCCACCAGGAGTTTCGGTGCGGTTGAATACAGAAAATCGATCTCTGCGGCATCAAGAACGGACAAAACAGCGGTGCGTTCCGAATTCGCATGCTGGATAGCTTTGACCAGCCGCTCGACATATTCGGTAAAATCGGCGGGTGGTTTATTGTCGTGCGGCCCCGACGGGATGTATGTCATATCCAGTTCATCCATGGCTGTCCGCACAAGTGCCGCCAGATCATGATGTGTCTTACCGAAAGCACCGTGCAGGCGGTCCGTTATTTTGCGCGCCACCACGGGCAAATCCATCGGGTGGTACATGATGTAATTTACCTCTTGCAAACGGAAGGCGTTGTAATCGTCCTGGCGCAGCAGAGGGTTAACCACTTTATCGGTCTCGTTGCGGAACGCTTTGAGAAGCCGGGCAAACTCGTCCGTCAGCCCCTCCTTTTCCAATACTTCATTGAGCAATGATTGGTCATTCCCGGGTAGTTTTCTTGCCAGGTCGGGGTGTGGTTTTAAAACCGACTTGACCCGTGGATAAGGCTTGATCGTCGCGTCCAGTTGCAACAAGGCATCCCCGCGCCGGACACTCAGTTTCACTTTCCTGCCGGGATGTTTTTTGGAAAGCGCCACCCGGAAAGCAAGCAGTGCCTTGTCATCCTTGTTCTCGATGGGCTCGCCGTCAAGACTGGTAATAAAGTCACCTTCATGCAGTCCCGACGCTTCCGCCGCAGAGTTCGGCATGACTCTGGCCACCTCGATGGCCTGCAGGGCGCGGCCGGTGGCTGATTCTTTCGTCAGTTGGGCCGGAAGTTTCATGGCGATGCCCAGCCAGCCTTTCTGTTCTTTCTCCTCACTATTCGCGAGCAACACGTCCCAACCTGAACTTGTCCCGAACAAACGATCAAGACGCCAGATATCAGAATTGATCCCGGCACCAATCCCTTTCATATCCCTCCCCTTGAATTCATAAAACTTGTCTTTTTCCGTCGGGCGTTCCTGCGGGGCAGCCAAGGCAGGGCTGAAGAGATTGGCTGCGACTATCGCGGATAACATACAGCAGAAAATTTTTGCATGAAACCTGATCACCATAATTTTTCCCGCATTGCGTCTCCAGTCATGGATCCTCTTAATGGTATCCTATACTTGCTTAATCAAGAGCGCCAACTTTCAGGAGAAGTCACTATGTCAATTTCCATGTATCAGGCATCAATTCCACCCGTTCTCCGTACTTTGACTAATTTGAGGGCTATTCTTCAGAGGGCAGCCGCACACGCCGAGGCCAGAAAGATTGATCCACCGGTTCTGATCAACGCACGCCTTTATCCGGATATGTTTCCGCTATCTCGACAAATTCAGATTGCAACTGACAACGCCAAGGGCGCTGTTTCACGCCTGGCAGGAATGGAGCCGCCAAAGTTTGAAGACAACGAATCCACCTTTCCAGAACTGGTGGCACGTATAGACAAGACGATTGCCTTACTTGAAACGTTCACACCTGATCAAATAGACGGCTCCGAGGATAGAACCATAACGTTGCCCATGCGGGATAGGACACTCACTTTCAAGGGCATGCCCTACTTGCTGGATTACGTACTTCCCAATATTTATTTTCATGCCACTACCGCATATTGCATACTGCGACATAACGGGGTGGAAATCGGCAAGCAGGATTTTCTTGGCAAGATTTCATAGCAGAATAAGAATATGTAGCTGTGCTCCGGCGAAAACGGGGAGCCTGGACTGCAGGCTCCCGGCCTTTGCAATTACCAATATTACTTCTTCTTGTTTTCAATCAAGCAGTGCAAGATCGGGGTCAGTATAATTTCCATCGCATAGCTCATTTTGCCTCCGGGCACCACCAGTGTATTGGCACGGGACATGAACGAGTCTGGAATCATGCTGAGATAATAAGGGAAGTCCACGCCCCTGGGTTTGCTGAAGCGTATCACTACAAAGCTCTCATCCAGAGTGGGGATATCGCGTGCAATAAACGGATTTGAAGTGTCCACTGTCGCGACCCGCTGAAAGTTGATGTTGGTGCGAGAGAATTGCGGAGTGATGAACTTAACATAATCCGGCATGCGGCGCAAAATGGTGTCCACGGTTGCCTCGGCTGAATATCCGCGTTCCTTGTTGTCGCGATGAATTTTCTGGATCCATTCCAGATTGACAACCGGTACCACCCCGATTCCCAAATCCACGTACTGTGCCGCATCAATGTTGCCATCCGTTGCAAGCCCGTGCAGACCTTCGTAAAACAGCAAGTCGGAATTCGCTTCGATATCTTCCCATGGGGTAAACACGCCCGGCTTCAGATCGGTCAGTCCAAAATGTTTGTTGTGCAAGGTTGCTTCTTCAGCGCTATGCACATAGTAGCGTCGTCTGCATGTGCCGGTTTCGCCATAGACCTTGAATGTTTCCTCGATCTTGTCGAAGTGGTTTGCTTCCGGTCCGAAGTGGCTGAATGAATGGTTACCCGCTTTCTCAGCCTCGGCCACGGCAGCCCGGAACTCCATGCGATCCAAGCTGTGCAGGCTGTCGCCTTCAATTATGGCGGCAGCTATTTCCTCGCGGCGAAAAATATTTTCAAAGGCTTGTTTGACGGTGGAAGTACCTGCGCCGGATGAACCGGTGACAGCAATCACGGGATGTTTGCGGGACATAGTTAATTCTCCTGGGGGGCGTAATAAAAAATTTCAGGTTTCAATTCTAGCAGAATGCCATTCTTTAGCTATAGCGACTGTGTGCAGGGTTAATGATACAGCTATAATGTCGGCTTGATAAAACCACCGTAGAAATCAAAATGCAGCAGGATTACCAACCCAAGAATATCGAAACCGCCGCACAACAATACTGGGAAGAACAGCAGGCTTTTCGTGCCGACGAAAAATCGGACAAGCGGAAATACTATTGCCTGTCCATGTTTCCCTACCCATCAGGCAAGCTGCATATGGGTCACGTGCGTAACTACACCATCGGCGATGTGCTCTCCCGCTTCCACCGTATGAAGGGCTGCAACGTAATGCAACCGATGGGATGGGACGCTTTCGGCCTGCCCGCTGAAAACGCCGCCATGGCGAACAATGTAGCGCCCGCCGCGTGGACTTACGACAATATTGATTACATGCGCAAACAGTTGAAAAGCCTCGGTCTGGGCATAGACTGGTCGCGCGAAGTAACCACTTGCAAACCGGACTATTACCGCTGGGAGCAATGGCTGTTCACGCGCCTGTTCGAAAAAGGCATCATCTACAAGAAGACTGCCACGGTGAACTGGGACCCGGAGGACAATACCGTGCTTGCTAACGAGCAGGTGATAGACGGACGCGGCTGGCGCTCCGGTGCACTGGTGGAAAAACGCGAGATACCGATGTACTTTTTCCGCATTACACAATATGCGGAACAGTTGCTCGCCGACCTCGATCAGCTTGACGGCTGGCCGGAACAGGTGAAGACCATGCAACGCAACTGGATAGGCAAGAGCTTCGGGGTGCGCTTTGCCTTCCCTTATACCCTCGACGGAAAGACTGAAAAACTTTGGGTTTACACCACCCGTGCTGACACCATCATGGGCGTCACCTTCTGCGCCATTGCCGCGGAGCATCCGCTGGCAACTTATGCCGCGAAGAACAATCCGCAACTCGCCGTCTTCATTGAAGAATGCAAGCGCGGCGGCGTGGCCGAAGCAGACATCGCCACCATGGAAAAAAAAGGCATGCCGACCGGCATTTCTGTTATCCATCCCCTTACTGGAAAGCAAGTGCCAGTATGGGTCGGCAACTATGTGCTGATGGGCTACGGCGAGGGCGCAGTGATGGCGGTTCCCGCACATGACGAGCGGGATTTCGGCTTTGCAAAGAAATATGGCCTGCCAATTATTCAATCTGTTCAAGTGGCAAACGAGACATTTTCTACCGATGCCTGGGCCGAGTGGTACGCTGCCAAAGATGGCATCTGCGTGAACTCTGACAAATACGACGGCCTCAACTATGATCAGGCGGTGGATGCCATCGCCGCCGACCTTGCCGCAAAAGGTCTGGGCGAAAAGAAAGTCCAGTTCCGCTTGCGCGACTGGGGCATCTCGCGCCAGCGCTACTGGGGTTGCCCGATCCTCATCATCAATTGCCCGAGTTGCGGTGATGTGCCGGTACCGGACGAGCAGTTGCCTGTAGTGCTGCCGGAAAATGTGGTGCCGGATGGCGCGGGTTCGCCGCTGGCGAAAATGCCGGAATTTTACCAATGCACCTGCCCCAAGTGCGGCGGCCCCGCCCGCCGCGAGACCGACACCATGGATACTTTTGTGGAATCCTCATGGTACTACGCGCGCTACGCCAGCCCGGACTGTACCACCGGCATGGTTGACAACGCGCGCGCGCAACTTTGGCTGCCGGTCGATCAGTACATCGGCGGCATCGAACATGCGATTCTGCATCTGCTATATGCGCGCTTCTTCCACAAACTGATGCGCGACGAAGGTCTGGTGCAAGGCGACGAACCCTTTAAAAATCTTCTCACACAAGGCATGGTGATCGCGCCGACTTTTTACCGCGCAGAACCCAATGGCAAGAAGTTATGGATCAATCCCGCCGATGTTGACGAGGAAACCGATGCCAAGGGCCGCCCTGTCGCCGCCAGGCTGCGTGCCGACGGTCAGCCGGTAATTATCGGCGGCACCGAGAAGATGTCCAAGTCGAAGAACAACGGCGTAGACCCGCAGGCCATCATTGATCAGTACGGCGCCGATACTGCGCGCCTGTTCA
Source organism: uncultured Nitrosomonadales bacterium (assembly GCA_903873725.1). Classification (GTDB taxonomy): domain Bacteria; phylum Pseudomonadota; class Gammaproteobacteria; order Burkholderiales; family Gallionellaceae; genus CAIQPV01. The sequence continues at coordinate 10,986 of CAIQPV010000417.1, read as the reverse complement.
TGATGTTCGCCTCACCGCCGGACCAGCAACTGGAGTGGTCGGATAGCGGGGTGGAAGGAGCGTTCCGGTTCCTTAAACGGGTGTGGAAGGCTGTTCATGAACATGTTGAACAAGGCGTTGTACCGGCATACCGCAAGGGAGAATTGACCACCGCCGCCCAAGCGTTGCGTCTGCAACTCCACCAGACCATCCAGAAAATTAATGATGATTACGGACGCCGTAAAACTTTCAATACTGCCATTGCCGCCGTGATGGAATTGCTCAACGCGCTCGGCAAGTTCGGCGAGCAAACCGCCACCGCGCGCAGTGTGGTTCAGGAATCCCTGGAGGCCATCACGCTGTTGCTGGCTCCCATCGTGCCGCATATCAGCCAGACCCTTTGGGCAGAACTTTGCCCCGGCAGCGACTTGCTCGCCCAGGCTTTCCCGGAGGCCGATCCGGTTGCGCTGGTACAAAACGAAATCGAGTTGGTGATCCAGGTGAACGGCAAGCTGCGCGGCAGCCTGCGCGTGGCGAAGGATGCGGACAAAGCGATGCTGGAACAGTTGGCCCTGGCCCATGAAGCAGTACAAAAACTGCTGGCTGGCGGGACGGCGAAAAAAATCGTGGTGGTGCCGGGGCGATTGATTAACGTGGTAGTCTGACAAAATGCCTGGACGTTCGATAGCGCTGATGCTCTCCATACTGCTTGCTGCCTGCGGCTTTCACCTGCGTGGGCAAGATGATTTTGCGCTTCCGTTCCAGAGGTTATATTTGAAGTCACCCAATGACTATGCGCCTTTTACCAATGAACTGAAAAACGCCATTCAGGCAAATAATGTGCAGATTACCAATACGCCCGAGCAGGCACAACTGACCTTGCAGATCGTATCCGAAGTGACGGACAAGCAGATTCTTTCACTAAGCGGTGCAGGCCGTGTGCTCGAATACCGCTTGCAATACCGCGTCTCATTGCGCGCCTATGACCTCAAGCAGCAGGAGTGGCTTGTCCCGCAGGAAATTACGCTGCGGCGGGATTATTCCTATGACGACACTCAGGTCCTCGCCAAGCAGCAGGAGGAAGCCATGCTTTACCAGAACATGCGCGGCGATGCGGTGCAGCAGGTGTTGCGCCGCCTCAACCATGCCCATCCGCCGCTATGAAACTTTCAGTTGAAGACCTGCCGCGCCATCTTGCCAAGGGGCTTGCGCCGCTGTATGTCATTCACGGCGAGGCGCTGCTGTTATCGATCGAGGCAGCGGATACTATCCGTGAGGCGGCACGTGCGGCGGGTTATGACGAACGCGAGGTGCTGATCGTCGAGCAGGGTTTCAAGTGGTCAGAGTTGCGCAATAGCGCGCAGAGCTTGTCACTGTTTTCCTCGCGCAAGCTGGTGGAACTGCGTATTCCGACAGGGAAGCCCGGCGTGGAGGGCGCGCAGGCCATACAGGATTATTGCGGACAACTGAATTCCGATACAGTGACAGTAGTCACGTTGCCTAAGCTGGACAAGACCGGGCAGAATAGCAAGTGGTTCACCGCACTGGCGGAACATGGCGTGGTCATTGCCACCGAGGGGATTGCGCTGAATGCTCTGCCTGAATGGATTGCAGGACGCTTGCAACGGCAGGGGCAATCCGCCGATATGGACACGCTGCGTTTTCTGGCGGAGCGCGTGGAAGGTAACTTGCTGGCGGCTTTTCAGGAAATTCAGAAACTTGCTTTGCTTTTTCCCGCCGGAGCGCTTTCATTCGAGCAGGTGAAAGATGCGGTGATGGATGTGGCGCGCTACGACGTTTTCAAGCTGTCCGAAGCCATGCTCGCCGGCGACGCCGCGCGTTATGCGCGCATCCTCGACGGCCTGCGCGCAGAAGGCGAGGCCACGGTGTTGATCCTGTGGGCGCTGGCCGAGGATATCCGTGCGCTTGCCAAAGTATCGCGCGCCATGCAGGGCGGGGGCAACATGGCAAGTGCGTTGCGCGATGCGCGAGTGTGGGGAGTGCGCCAGAAGCTGGTGGAGCGCGCGGTGCGGCGCTTCAAACCGGTCATCGCGGAGCGCGCCCTGCGCCAGGCAGCGCATATAGACAAAGTGATAAAAGGCCTGCACAACGGCGATGTGTGGAGCGAACTGCTGCAACTCGGCGTGCGTTGCGCACGGGTGGGGGCGGCATGAACGAAAAAATATTGTTAGTGCTAACCAATATGCCAGACCGTGACAGCGCACAGAAAATGGCCAACGTGCTGATTGAAAGCCGCACTGCCGCCTGCGTGAATATTCTTGCTGAATGCAGTTCAATTTATCGCTGGCAGGAAAAAATCGAAACGGCCAATGAGATACCGCTGCTGATCAAAACCACCCGGGCTGCCTACACGCGCCTCGAAGCAACCATCCGTGCGCACCACCCGTATGAACTTCCTGAAATTATCGCTGTCTCTATAGATGTCGGCTTTCCCGGTTATTTGCACTGGGTGGCGCAGGAAACCCAAATGCCCGAAAATGAGAATCTCTGAGGAATAAATAACAATGCGCCTGTTGCTGCTAATAATGTTATGCCTTGCCCCGCTTTCCCGCGCCGAAGGTTTCCTCGATCGTCTTCCGTTGCTGGGCGGTGCAAAACAGCCGACCTTCTTGCAGCCGGACCAGGCTTTCGGGCTTGTTGTTTCGGTGCGTGATGCCCATACCCTGATTGCCAGTTTCAGAGTTACGCCGGACTATTATCTATACCGCGACAAGGTTACTTTCAGCACGGCGGATTTGGGCATCAAAATTAACAATGTATCGTTGCCAAAAGGGGAATTGAAACATGACCCCAATCTGGGCGACATGGAGGTGTTCCACCAACCCTTCCAGGCGCTGCTCACGCTGGAACGCGGCAACAATGCTGCACGGAGCATTACACTGGATGCAAGTTACCAGGGTTGCAGCGAAAAGGGGTTGTGTTATCCGCCGATCAAAAAACAAATTAATATCACGCTGCCTGCTATAGCGGCAACTTCTCCGGCTGCTGCCAACAAGTTTTCTCCCGACGCTGCGGTCACAGTAACACCCCTGCCACCGGAAACACCCCAAATCCGGGCTGAACCGCAATCACGGCTTGCCGCTGCCGACGCAAGCGCGCCGAATGACAATAGCCTAATCGCCAGGCTGTTCAAGCAGGGCAGCTTCTGGCTGATCGTGACGTTCTTCTTCGGTGCCGGATTGCTGCTCGCCTTTACGCCCTGCATGTTTCCCATGGTGCCTATCCTGTCCGGCATCATCGTCGGTCGCGGCCACAAAATCACCCATATGCACGGCTTTATTCTGTCGCTGGCCTATGTGACGGGCATGGCGCTGACCTATGCCGCCGTCGGCGTGGCAGCGGGGTTAACCGGTACGCTGTTGTCCAATGCACTGCAAACTCCCTGGGTGCTGGGCAGTTTTGCCGGGGTATTCGTGTTGCTGTCCTTATCCATGTTCGGCTTCTACGAACTGCAACTGCCCTCTGCTCTGCAAAGTCGCCTCTCCGACACCAGCAACAAGCTGCATGGTGGGCATCTGGGTGGGGTCTTCGTGATGGGTGTGTTGTCAGCCATCATCGTCGGTCCGTGTGTCGCCGCCCCGCTGGCGGGTGCCTTGCTATACATCGGACAGACGCACGACGCTTTTCTTGGAGGCGCCGCGCTGTTTTCCATGGCGTTGGGTATGGGTGTGCCGCTGTTACTCATCGGCGCTTCTGCCGGGACATTACTCCCCAAAGCCGGGGCATGGATGGAATCTGTCAAGCGCCTCTTTGGCGTGCTGTTGCTGGCCGTTGCCATCTGGCTCGTCTCATCATTGATTTCAGTCAGCGTGCAAATGCTGCTGTGGGCGGTACTGCTGATTCTGTCAGCGGTTTATCTGCATGCGCTGGATCCGCTGCAACACAATGCGTCCAACTGGCACAAATTATGGAAAGGCATAGGCATCTTCGCTTTACTGCTTGGCATCGCCTACCTCATCGGCGCACTTTCCGGCGCGCGCGATATTCTGCGCCCGCTGGGCGGGTTTGGCAGCGTTCAAGCGGAGACTTCTGCAGGCCTGCAATTTGCGAGAATAAAGAACGTTACCGAGCTGGATGCCCGCATCGCACAGGCGAATGGCAAAACAGTGATGCTGGATTTCTATGCCGATTGGTGCGTGTCGTGCAAGGAAATGGAACGCAACACTTTTTCCGATGCCAAGGTGCAGGCCGTGCTTAAAAACACCCTGCTGCTGCAAGCCGATGTCACCGCCAACAACGAGGATGATAAGGCGCTGCTTGCACGTTACCAACTGTTCGGTCCGCCCGCCATTTTATTTTACGACAAACGCGGCAGGGAACTGGCTGATATTCGAGTGACGGGTTATCAGGACGCAACCCAATTTTCGCAATCGTTGCAAGTTGCGGGAATATTTATTTAGAAACCATGTCAGATCTCAACGACCCCAGAGTTTTTTTCGCCGCTGAGCGGACGCTCCTCGCCTGGAACCGCACCAGCCTTTCTCTGATGGCGTTCGGCTTTGTCATTGAGCGATTCGGGTTGTTTGTCTACATCATCCTGCCCCAACATACTGCACCTTTGCAGCGCGGCATCTCGTTCTGGACGGGACTGGCTTTCGTCCTGCTGGGTGCGTGGGTTGCCGCATATTCGACCATACAGTACCGCAGGGTGCTTAAGACCTTGAAGCCGATTGAAATCCCGGAAGGTTATCGAACCAATCCTGGAGTAGTCACTAACCTGATGGTCGCCCTGTTGGGGATCGTCCTGACCGTTTACTTCTTTCATGGGCGTTTATCCTGACCCCGGAATGAATTCAGGCAGATTCAATATGCTCCAGAAACGGCTATTCCGCTTTATAATCGCGTCGACAAAAATAAAGAACCTGCCATGATGCGCATACCTGCAATTCACCTTTGTTTGATGCTCGCCAGCCTCGCACTGGGCGGTTGCGCCACGACCGGTCACAACCCGCAAGACCCGTTCGAGTCGTTCAACCGCAATGTATACAAATTTAACGACACGCTGGACAAAGCTGTGGTCAAGCCGGTGGCAAAGGGCTACAACAATGTTGTGCCTCCGCCGGCAAGGATGATGCTAAGCAACTTTTTTGCCAACCTGAACGATGTTGTTGTTACGGTCAATGACCTGCTGCAATTCAAGGTGGTACAAGCAGTTTCGGACACCGGGCGGGTACTTGTGAATACCACCTTCGGACTCTTCGGTGTGGCTGACGTTGCCTCGGCAGTCGGAATGGAAAAACACCACTCCGATTTCGGCCAGACATTGGGGCACTGGGGAATAGGCAGCGGCCCCTACCTCATGTTGCCCCTGTTTGGCCCCAGCTCTGTGCGGGACAGTGTTGGACTCTATGCGGATACGTTCACCAATCCGATGAGAAAAGTAAAGAATGTTGACACACGGAACGAAGCTTACGTGACGAATTTGACTGGCAAGCGTGCTTCCCTGCTGGAGCAGGAAAACGTGCTGGATGAAGCGGCAATTGACCGCTATGCTTTCATTCGTGATGCCTATCTGCAACACCGCCAAAGCATGGTGTATGACGGTAATCCGCCGCGCCAGAAATACGACGACGAGGATGATGACAGCAAACCGGACAAGGGCTCTTCCATCGAAAAAAAGGAAAGTGGACAACCTGCCCTCACCGAAGCTGCGCCTGTTAATGCACCCGTTGGACATGAAACATCCGGCCCTGATGCGCCGGTTGTTGCTACCAGTTTAGAGCCTCCTACGCCAAAGCAATTCACTGTCGTGCGGATGTGGATGTCGCAGAACGGGGAAGCAGGACGTTAAATCCAATGGCTTATCGAAAATCCTGCGAACCCATCAACTGAGGTTTTTAGGATTAATGCAACAGCCACTTTGAGTCTTGGCACTGAATTGCAGATACACCAACAAACATGCCGAACCTGAAAAAATTTTCCATTACGGGCACAGCCGGAAACCTCCAGGGGATCGCTCACATTCCTGATAATGCCCCGCGCGCCATCGCAGTGGTGGCGCATCCTTTACCCACCATGGGCGGCACCATGGAGAACAAGGTTGTCACGACGCTGGCAAAGACTTTTGTGGAGCTTGACTTCGTCTCATTGCGTTTCAACTTTCGCGGTGTGGGTGACAGCGAAGGCGAATTTGATGAAGGCGAAGGCGAGGTTGAGGATGTGCTGGCGGTAGTTCGCCACGCACGGCAAGAGTACGGACACTTGCCGCTGATCCTGTCCGGCTTTTCATTCGGTGGCTATGTGCAGGCGTGCGCGGCACAGCAATTGCGTCCGCACCAACTGGTGCTAGTTGCGCCTGCTGTGGGGCGTTTTGCCATGCCGCCGGTGCCGCATAATACCCTGCTGATTCACGGCGAGCAGGACGAGGTGGTGCCGCTTGCCGACGTTTTGCACTGGGCACGCCCGCAACAACTTCCTATCGTGGTGCTGCCTGGAACGGAACATTTTTTCCACGGACGCCTGAACCAGATCAAACAGATCGTGTTGCATGAATTCAACGGACAGCCGCTATGAGCGTTGTTCTGTCCGCACAGAACCTGCACAAATCCTATGCCGGGCAAGAAGTAGTCGATGGCATCAGCATCAGCATTAACAATGGAGAATGTTATGGCCTGCTCGGCCCAAACGGAGCGGGCAAGACCACTACGCTGCGTTTGATGCTCGGCCTCATCGAACCTGAAAGCGGCAGCCTCAGCCTGCTCGGCCATACCGTGCCGCAGCATGCCCGCGAAGCACGAATGCGCGTGGGAGTCGTGCCGCAGGTGGATAACCTCGACCCGGATTTCACCGTGGCGGAAAACCTGCTGGTATATGGGCGCTACTTCGGCATGAAGGATAGCGAGATTGAAGCGCGCATTCCCATGTTGCTGGAATTCGCCAACCTCACACACAAGCGCGACGTAAAGATTCCCACACTGTCTGGCGGTATGAAACGCCGTTTGACGCTGGCGCGTGCTTTGGTGAACGACCCGGATATCATCTTTCTCGATGAGCCCACCACGGGACTCGATCCGCGGCGCGCCACCTGATCTGGCAGCGGCTGCGCGAGTTGACTGCGCAGGGCAAAACTTTGTTGCTCACCACGCATTTCATGGACGAGGCCGAACGGCTGTGCCACCGCCTTGCCATCCTGGATCACGGGCGCATGGTGGCGGAGGACACACCGCGCGCGCTGATCGCAAAGCATATCGAGCCTCAAGTAGTGGAAGTGTTCGGTGAAGGCGTGACAAAATGGGCGGATGAATACGCCGGACAATACTCGAAGCGCTTTGAAGTGAGCGGGGAGACTGCGTTCTGTTATGTCGGCAATGCGCAGCCGTTGCTGGCTCACCTGCAAGGACATGCCGAGTTGCGCTATTTGTATCGCCCGGCGAATCTGGAGGATGTGTTTCTCAAATTGACCGGCAGGGAGATGCGCGAATGAAGCAGCACTTCTTCGCTCCGCCGCGCCTGAGTTTCAGGTTCTTTCCAATCTGGCGTCGCCACATGCTGGTATGGCGTAAAGTTGCCGCCACCTCGATCATCGGCCACATCGCCGATCCGATGATATACCTGCTGGGTCTGGGTTACGGCCTCGGCAGCCTGCTGCCACAAATGGGCGGCACTTCCTACATGGTGTTCCTTGCTGCGGGGACGGTATGTTACAGCACCATGAACAGCGCCAGCTTCGAGGCACTTTATTCAGGCTTCTCGCGTATGCACGAACAACTCACCTGGGAGGCTATCATGAACACGCCGGTCACGCTCGACGATGTGGTGCTCGCAGAAGTATTGTGGGCGGCGAACAAAAGCCTGATGTCCGGCACTGCGGTGCTTGCGGTGGCATGGCTGTTGGGGCTGACACATTCCGCGCTGGCGCTGTGGTTGATTCCGCTGGCGTTGCTGGTGGGGCTTTGCTTTGCTGCGATCGGTTTAATCATGACCGCGCTGGCGCCGAGCTACGACTTTTTCATGTACTACTTCACGCTGGTAGTCACCCCCATGATGTTATTATGCGGAGTGTTTTTTCCGGCTACGCAACTACCGCCGCTGTGGCAGTCAGTATCGGCTATTTTGCCGCTGACGCATGCGGTAGACATTGCGCGGCCACTGATGAATGGCGTGATTCCACCCGCCGCATTGGAACATGTTGCGGTGTTACTGGCCTATGCCGCAGTTGGGTTTTATGTGTCGCTGGTGCTATTCCGGCGGCGGCTATCGCAATAATGCCTGAGGTTTGGCAGCAACACTGTTACTGAAACCGTTCGTGGTGAGCTTGTCGAACCACCAGCAACTCAACCAGACCCCTTCGACAAGCTCAGGGCGAACGAGATTGTTATTCAGTGAATAGTATTCGGTTTAGCAGTAGTCTCAAAAAGGATTTTGTATGTTGTGGGTCAAATCGCTTCATATTATTTTCGTGGTGAGCTGGTTTGCCGGCTTGTTCTACCTGCCGCGTATTTTTGTGAATCATGCAATGGCGTCGGAACCAGCCGAAATTGCGCGGCTGAAACTGATGGAAAGCAAGTTGTATCGTTTTGTAACGCCTATTGCCGCGCTTGCGTTAGGTTTCGGGATGTGGCTGTGGCTGGGCTATGGCTTCGATGGTGGCTGGTTGCACGCGAAACTTTCTCTGGTGTTGCTGTTGATCGTTTATCACTATTATTGCGGCAGGCTGGTCAAACAATTCGCTGCCGACCGGAATACTCACAGCCATGTTTTCTATCGCTGGTTTAATGAAATTCCTGTGCTCATCCTGGCCGCCGTGGTTATCCTCGTTACCGTGAAGCCGTTCTAAGCAGGCTTCCGCGCAGGTGTACCCCGCTGCCACGTATTCCTGCGTTGAACTTCCGCTTTAAGCTACAAATATGACGAACTGAAATGCAGTGATGTACTATCTGCTGCCGGTCGAGGTGTAGAATATTCTGCAAAAAAGCAGACGCCGTGACCGGTAACAACCGGCCTAGATGAAACGATCGGCAAGCTGGTTGGCGAAAAGCGTCATTGAACTTTCGTCCTTAATGGCACTTTTACATTTTCTTGAATTTTGTCCGACAGGTAATTGAACTAGATGTGCGAATTCCGATGAAGCAACCTCTTTCATGGATAGTCGTTGTGTTGGCTGCCGCCATCGGAGGCTGTGCCGCCGTAGCAACCGACCAAACGAAAGCAACTTATGCGATCGAAGGCGCTGTAATCCGGGGGCAATGGTCTGGCCCCATCACGCTGCCACCGAAGCCCTTTGTCGGGATTAGAGGAGTGGATGGCAGACCGCTATCTCGGTATGCAATGGCCGTGGGCCCAATCATTGTCGATCCAGGGTCGAAAACTTTGACTGTCGTCGGTCACGATTATCATGGATTCAAGGGAGAAGCAGGAGAAGTCAATCTCAAAGTGGATTTAAAGGCCGGGCACTCCTATCTCGTGCGGTTCGAGCACAAGGAAAACATTATGACATTCTGGATAGAAGATGTTGCAACCCACGAGTTGGTAGGAAGTCGACAATCCACCACTGAGATAACACCGGAAAAAGGTGGGGAGAGCCTGAATCTACCAATATTTGGGCCAGGAATATTGTGATAAAGCGGCGGTGAACAGGTTTGTCCGCTATGGCGAGAAATTCGGTCAGGCAAAAACCGACCTTAGAATGGCCGAAATGCGGAGAAATTCGTCTCAATGAATCTTCCCGCAGCAAGCTGCGGGGAATTGAACCCAAAGAGATTAAACTGATGTTGTAGTAAAATCAGGTGTTTTCGACTATAACATTATGCATTTCTTCTCCCCCTGCCCGCGCGGCCTCGAAAAAATATTGGCGGGTGAGCTCGTCATGCTGGGCGCTGCGGAGGTGCGCAGCACGGATGGCGGCGTGCATTTTTCCGGCGAGTGGCTGCTGAGCTATCGCGTCAACCTGCACAGCCGCATTGCCAGTCGCGTGTTGTGGCGTGTGGCGAGCACCCAATACCATAGCGAACAGGATATCTATGACACCGCGTTTGCGCTACCTTGGGGCGATTGGTTCGACGTGTCGCGCACTATCCGCGTCAACATGGCTGCGATCAAATGTCCGCTGAAAAGCCTGGATTTCGTTACGCTAAGAATCAAGGATGCGGTGTGCGACAAGTTTCGCAAGCTTTGCGGCGAACGCCCCAGTGTGGATACGCACGCACCGGACATCCGTATCCACGCTTTCCTCGAATACAACCACATGATGCTGTATGTGGACACCTCCGGGGATGCCCTGTTCAAACGTGGCGTGCGCCAGTACACCAACATCGCGCCGCTACGCGAAAACCTTGCGGCGGGAATATTGCTTTTGGCAGGCTGGCAACCCGGTATGCCGCTACTTGATCCGATGTGCGGCAGCGGCACGTTTTTGATCGAGGCTGCACAGATGTCACTCAACATCGCCCCCGGCATAGGCCGCAATTTTGCCTTCGAGAAACTGAAAAACTTTGATGCCGATGCATGGCAAAATATTCGTGCCGAAGCGCAGTCCGCACAACTTCCGGTGACAGAACTGCCGATTTTTGGCAGCGACCTGTATGGCGACGAACTCAAGGCTGCGCACCTGAATCTGGAAAACGCCGGGATCCGCGAAACCGTGGATCTGAAACAGGCTAATGTACTGGAAATTTCTGCTCCTGCCGACCACGGCGTGCTGGTGGCAAACCTGCCCTACGGGGAACGTATGGGAGAGCTGGCAGAGTTGGAAATCCTGTATCCGCAACTGGGCGACTTGCTGAAGAAGAAATTCGGCGGCTGGAACGCTTACTTGTTTACCGCCGACCTGCGCATGCCAAAATTCATGCGGCTCTCCGTTTCGCGCCGCACCCCGCTGTTCAACGGTGCGATTGAGTGCAGGTTGTTCGAGTACAAGATGGTGGCAGGTAGCAACCGTCCAGGGTTAAATTGAATATATAATCACTCATGAGGTTTCGGTCTCCCGGCTGTAACAGCCTCGGGAAATTCAGTTTAACCGGCAAGTTTTCCACAATTCCACTTTGATAT